>QILX01000070.1 GCA_003232175.1 Hyphomicrobiales bacterium
GTCATACCCGTCGCCGAAGAGGTCGGCATCGCCATGTGTTGTCACCCCGATGACCCGCCCTTTCCGCTGCTTGGCCTGCCGCGCGTCAATTCCACCGAGGCGGATTTCGCTGCTCTGATGACGGCGGTGGACAGCCCCGCCAGCGGTATCACTTTGTGTTCAGGCTCCCTTGGCGCCCGGCCCGACAACGACCTGCCCGGCATGATGAACCGTCTGGGCTCCCGGGTACATTTTCTTCACTTGCGCAATGTCGCCCGCGACACCGATACGGTGCCGGCTTCGTTTTATGAATCCGAGCATCTTGTCGGAGACGTCAACATGGTCGCCCTAGTTGCCGCTGTGCTGGGCGAAGAAAAGCGTCGCAAGTCGCAAGGCCGTGAAGACTGGCAGATCCCCATGCGCCCCGATCACGGCCAGAATATCATCGACGACATCGGTCGCGATGCCCAGCCCGGTTACCCGACCATTGGGCGCCTTAAAGGGTTGGCGGAGCTCCGCGGCGTCATGGCCGGACTGAATTTCGGCACGGCTTGAAACCGGCTTAGGTGATCTCCTGGGCCCCTTTGCCGCTGTCGCCCAATTCCTTTTCCAACGCAGCCTCTATGGCGCCGCGCGGGCGGGTGAATCGGGCCAGAAGATCATAAAGCACCGGGGTCAGGAACAAGGTCATCAGCGCCGCAAGTCCAAGCCCGCCCATTACCACCGTACCGATGGCATTGCGGGCCTCGGCTCCGGCGCCCGAAGCAATCACAAGCGGAACCGCTCCAAGGATAGTCGAGATTATGGTCATCACAATCGGCCGGAAGCGGATCACCGAGGCTTCGATCACTGCCTCGCGCACACTCCGCCCCTGATCCCGCAACTGGTTCGCGAATTCAACAATAAGTATGCCGTTTTTCGCCATCAGCCCGATGAGCAGAATGATGCCGATCTGGCTGTAGATGTTGAGCGACAAGCCGGCAAGCGCCAGAGAATAGATCGCCCCGGCAATGGCCAGCGGCACCGACAACATGATGACCACCGGATGCAGAAAGCTTTCGAACTGCGCCGCCAACACTAAAAAGACGATGAGGACAGCCAGGGCCAGGGTGATCGCCATGCCGCTGGAAGTTTCGCGAAACTGCTGGCTCTGCCCGGCAAAATTGATCTTGGCCTGGGGCGGCAGGATCTCAGCGGCCAGCACCTCCATGTCATCCAGGGCCGTGCCCAGATCATAGCCGTCAGACAGCGATGCGGTGAGGACAATGGAGGGCAATCGGTCAAAGCGCCGCAGGGTCGAGGCCGCCGCCGCTTCCGTCGTGGTGACCAGGGCACTGAGCGGCACCAGGGTCTGCCCATCGCCGGAGCGCACGAAAATATTTGAGATGTCTCCCGGTGTCCGCCGGTCCTCGGCCTTGGCCTGCAACAGCACCGGATAAGAGCGCCCGCGTTCGACAAAATCGGTCACCTGCCGGGAAGCCAGCATCGTCTGCAAGGTCGAGGCGATGGTCTGGACCGAGATATCCAAATCGTCGGCCTTGGCACGATCGACGGTCAGGTTGAGCTGCGGTTGGTTTTCCTCAAAGTCGATTTCGACATTGCGAAGCCCCGGATTGCCCCGGGCCCGCGCCCGCATTTCGGTTGCCCACCGCTTAACGCTCTCAAAATCCGGCCCACCGATAACGACCCGCACCGGCGTGCGGCCGCCATGCAGGCCAAGGCCGGTTGGCACGATGGGAAAGCCGCGCGCGCCCGTCAGCGCCCCGACCTTTGGGATAAGCTTGCGCACGATGGAATTCTGGTCCTGGCCCGGTCCGCGCTCCCCCCATTGTTTCAGCCTCAGACCGACAAAGGCCCGGTTGGGCCCGCCCCAGACCCCGACAATGGCAAACACCGTCTCGACACCGCCGTCCTCGCGCAAAGGTTCAAGACTTTTCTCCAGTATACGGGCCTGGATGTCTGTAAAACTCGAAGTCGATCCTTGCGGGGCACTGAGGGGGATAAAAATAAACCCGCGGTCCTCCTTGGGCGCCAGCTCGCGCGGCAACGACTGATAGACCTGGATACTGCCGCCGGCAAATACCGCGGCAAATGCGATAACAATCAACGGTGCCTGAATGCCTGTGCGCAACAGCCGGCCATATGCCGCCGCAATCCGGTCGAAAAGTTTAGGCCTTGCAGGTGTTGCGGTATTGTCCGCTGACCTGGCTTTGAGCAGCAACGATGCCAGCACCGGGCAGAGCGACAGCGCTACGAATGTCGAAATCACCACGGCGCCGGCAAGCACAAATCCAAATTCGATGAAAAGCCGACCCGCCTGACCCTCAAGATAGGATATCGGAACAAAGACCGCGATCAGGGTCACCGAAGTCGCCAGGACCGCAAAAGTGACCTGCCGCGTGCCTAGAACCGAGGCGACCATAGGGCTCTCGCCGCCATCGATCCGACGCTGAATATTTTCCAGAACCACAATGGCGTCATCGACAACAAGACCGATGGCGAGCAACAAGGCCAGAAGCGTAAGAATATTGATCGAAAACCCAAAAACGCTGATGAAAATGAATGAGCCGATCAACGCCACCGGAATGGTCACCGCCGGGATCAAAGTCGCCCGTGCCGACATCAGGAAAATCAATATGACCAACACCACCAGAACCAGCGAAAGCCCCAGCGCGATCAGCACCTCGCGAATGGACGCGCCGATAAAGATCGCATCGTCCGAGCCCACCGAAATCGTCATGCCCTCGGGCAAAAGCGGGTTCAGCGCCGCAACCTCAGCCCGCACCGCGTTGGAAAGCGCGATGGTATTGGCCTGGGACTGCCGTACCACCCCAAGCCCGACCGCGTCGATGCCGTTGACGCGCACTTTTGCATCCCGGTTTTCGACATCGCGCCTGACGTCGGCCACATCGGACAGGCGCACCGGATACCCCGCGATGCGGTCAACAACGATATTGCGAAACTGCGCTATGGTTGAAAGCCGGCTGTCCAGACGCACCGTCATCCGTCGCGACCGGGATTGAATTTCACCTGCTGGCAGTTCGATATTGTTGCGTCTCAGCGCCGCCTCGATATCGGCAACGGTGAGATTGCGTGCCGCCAGCGCCCGCCGGTCGAGCCAGATGCGCACCGCCAGGCCCCGCCGACCGTAAATGTCAACGCTGGCGACACCTTCCAAAGTTGCAAAACGGTCGACAACGAACCGTTCAATATAGTCGGTGATCTGGGCTGACGACATAGTGGTGCTCGACACCGCCAGGCGCATCACCGGATCGGCGTCGCTGTCGTTTTTGATCACCCGCGGCTCGTCGGCCTCATCCGGCAGCCGGCTGCGCACCCGGCCCACCGCGTCGCGGACATCGTTGGCGGCCTCATCGATATTGCGACCGATTTCAAACTGGATCACCGTGCGGCTGCGGCCGCGCCGGCTGCTCGAGCTGATCGACTTGATGCCACTGACGCCGGCAACTGCGCTCTCGATCAGCTCGGTGATATCAGTATCGACAATATTGGGGGCCGCACCGGTGTAGCCCGTCGATACCGTGATGACGGCCGAATCAATATCGGGCAACTCGCGAATGGGAAGCTGCATCAGCGCGGCAATCCCGAGCACGACAATAAGAAGGCTCATCACCGCCGCCAGCACTGGCCGCCGGATGGAAAGGTCCGACAGGTTCATGACGATCCTTTCCGCTGGTCGCCATCACCGTCCTTTTTACTACCCACGGTCTCGGCGGCTTCTCCCACCAGACGGGCCGGCGCGCCATCGCGCAGCCGCTGAATGCCACGGATTATCACAAGCTCGCCAACAGAAATTCCCGCTGTAATTTCAACCCGGCCAAATTCACGTTTGCCAAGCGTGACCGTCCGCTTTGCCGCCTTGCCGTCGTCGAACACATAAAGGAAGCTGGTTGACCCTTGGGTCAGAATAGCTTCTTCGGCAACCACCAACCCGGTCCTTGTATCCAGAATAACCGCCAGGTGCATGAACATTCCCGCCGGCAGAATCATTTCCTCATTAGGCACGATCGCCCGCACCTTGAACGACCGCGAGACGGTATTGATACGGCTGTCGATGGAAGTGAGGGCGCCATTGAATTCGCGCCCCGGAAATGCGGCTGAACCGGCGGTAATCGGCAAGCCCTTCCTGATTTTTCCAAACACGGTCTCAGGCAGGGCAAACTCGATTTCCACCCGGGACAGATCATCAAGGGTCGTGATCATCGTCTGCTCATCAATCCGGGTGCCGGTCTCAACCCCGGAAAGACCAACGATACCGGAAAAAGGCGCTTCGATGCGGCGGTCGGCCAACCGGCGCGCCGCGCGATCAACCTGCGCCCGGGCAATGGCCAGTGCCGCCTCGAGCTGTTCGAGTGTCGCCTTTGAGATCGTGTTTGATCTGGCAAGGGTTCTGGCGCGTTCCAGGGCGAGCTGCGCCTCGGAAAACCTGGCTCTGGCTTCCGCCAGATCGGCACGTTGAATATCCTCGTCAAGCCGGACAAGAATATCGTTCGCCGCCACCGTCTGTCCGGGCTCGAACAGGATTTCGACCACCCTGCCTGTCGCCATGGGTACGATCTCAACCGCCCGCCGCGCCAGGGTTGTGCCGACGGCTTCGATGCGGTCCTCGATTTGCCGTAACGCCGCAACTTCGATCTCAACCGGCGCAGGTGGTCTTCCGCCACGCGCACTCCCCTGTCCACCGCCGGTGTTATTTTCGCCGGTGCGCTCATAGACGGCATACCCGCCCCCAGCGGCCACGAGGAGTACCAGCAAAATACCGATCTGCCTGACAAATGACACGTAATCCGCCTGTCCTGTTGCATGCCGGTGGTGCGTCACCAGGGCTTCCGACAGCTTATCCCCGATCCAGAAATATCGAGCACAATTTTTATTCAACGGATATTTGGTGCCGATTTTTTTCGAATGTATCGCCGGGATTGTTATCCGGTAAATTCAGATGATAGGATTTTGGCGTCGAAGTTGAATTTGGCGCTGGCGGCCTATCCGCTACCCCGTTTACACATCTGAACAGGAGTCGGCATGGCGATAAAGTCACGCGCCACGGCGACGAGCGATGCCGGCATTGATGGTCGCCAGGCGTGGGCGCAATTGGCGATATCCGTCGCCCTGTCGGTTGTCGGCAGTATTGGCATGTGGTCGGTCGTGGTTTTTCTGCCTGCCATCCAGGCCGAGTTCGGCGTCGACCGCGCTGATGCATCATTGCCCTACACTTTGACCATGATGGGTTTTGCCGCCGGCAATGTCATCATGGGCCGCTATGTCGACAAGGTCGGCATTCGGCTGCCAATTGTGTTTGCCGCCATTGTCTTGGGGTTGGGGTTCATACTGGCGTCGCTGTCAACGGCGCTGTGGCAGTTTGCCCTTGTTCAGGGCGCCATGATCGGGGTGGGAACCTCGGCGACCTTTGGCCCGCTGATGGCCAATATCTCCCACTGGTTTAGTCGCCGGCGCGGGTTTGCCGTCGCCGCCGTCGCCAGTGGCAACTACCTTGCCGGCACCCTGTGGCCACCGGTCGTCCAGACGATCTCAGTCACCGAGGGCTGGCGGGCAACCCTTGTTGTCATGGTCCCGCTGGCCCGTTTCCTGTTGCCCAACCCTGGCCAAGCAGAACACGGCGGCAGCCCGGCGGCCAGTCTCATCCCCATCGATCTTAGCCCGCGCGCGCTGCAGAGCCTGCTGGCGATCGCCGGCATCGGCTGCTGTATCGCCATGGCCATGCCCCAGGTCCACATCGTCGCCTACAGCGCCGATCTTGGGTTTGGCGTCGCCCGGGGGGCGGAGATGTTGTCGCTGATGCTGGCAGGGGGCGTTATCAGCCGCCTCGCCTCCGGGGTTCTGGCCGACCGCAGTCCTGCAAGCCATCGCGCTATTGCTTTATCTGCCCTTTGACGGGCTGGCATCGCTATATACCGTCTCGTTCATATTTGGCCTGGCCCAGGGCGGCATCGTGCCAAGTTACGCCATTATCGTACGGGAATATCTGCCCGCCCATGAGGCTGGCCAAAGAGTCGGACTGATCATCATGGCGACCGTTATCGGCATGGCCTTCGGCGGCTGGATATCGGGCTGGATTTACGACCTCACCCAATCTTATGAGGCCGCCTTCCTCAATGGTTTTGCCTTCAACCTGCTCAACATCACCGTGATGGCGATGATCCTGTGGCGCTCACGGCTGGTAGCAGCCTGATCAGC
>QILX01000338.1 GCA_003232175.1 Hyphomicrobiales bacterium
AGCGTCACCCAGCGCGCCGCCACCCAGCCCAAATCCTTCGACATTGCTGATATCGAATACTGGATCTGCAAGAAGGTCTGGCCGGCGGGCAATCTGCAGGCGATGGATGTATCGAAAATCAAGAACTACGACAAGATCGTCGGCATCTTCAAAAATGGCAAGCTGACACCGGAATCGGTGATCGCCCAGGGCACAGCCCCCCATTCGGTCAGCTTCGTTGATGGCCCCGAGGGCAAGAATTTTGTCGATAATGAATCGGGCTGGATGACCCTTATTCCGACCATCTACAACGCCGACACATTGGGTATCCGGCCCGACCTGATCAACCGGCCCATCGACAGCTGGGCCGAACTGCTCAACCCTGAATTCAAGGGCAAGGCCTCGATCCTTGATATCTCGTCGATTGGCATCATGGATGCGGCCATGGTCTGCGAGGCCATGGGTGAGATCACCTATGGCGACAAGGGCAACATGACCCGGGCTGAGATCGACAAGACGCTGGAAATCTTTACCGAGGCCAAAAAAGCCGGTCAGTTCCGCGCCTTTTGGAAAACCTTTGACGAGAGCATCAACCTCATGGCGTCCGGCGAAGTCGTCATCCAGTCCATGTGGTCACCGGCGATCACCGCGGTCAGGGCCAAGGGCATCCCTTGCGTCTACCAGCCGCTCAAGGAGGGTTACCGCTCATGGGGCGGCGGCATCGGCCTGTCCAAGGGTCTTTCCGGCATCGAGCTTGACGCCGCGTATGAATATATCAACTGGTATCTCGACGGCTGGGTCGGTGGGTATCTGATGCGCCAGGGGTATTATTCAGCCGTGCCGGAGACGTCGAAAAATTATATGTCCGAAAATGAATGGGGCTTCTGGTTCGAGGGTAAGGCGTCAACCGCCGATATCACCAACCCGCAAGGGCAGGCGATGGAAAAAGCCGGCGTGATCCGTGATGGCGGTTCATTTTACGAGCGCATGGGCCGGGTTGCGGCCTGGAACTCGGTGATGGACGAAAACCAGCACATGGTTCGCAAGTGGAACGAGTTTATCGCGTCCTGATCTAATCAAACCCAGCCCGCCCGGGGTGGTTTGCCCCGGGCGGTTTTATTGGTTCAGGTGTGTGAATTCCGATGGCATCCAATCTACCAGATAAATCGGCCGTGCGGGCCAGCTGGCTCCTGGTCAGCCCGCTGGCCCTAATACTGACGTTTTTTCTTGTTCTGCCGATTGCAACCATTGTCGTGGTCAGCTTCTGGAACACCAACGCATTTACATTTTTCCCCGATTTCATCTTCGACAATTACGCCTATCTGCTGACCTCCAAGGTCACCCTGGCGACCTATCAGAAAACCCTCAAATTTGTCGTTCTGACCTGGGTATTCACCGTTACAATCGGTTTTGCGGTGGCCTATTTTCTTGCCTTCCACGTCCGCTCTCTTTCCATGCAGATCGCTTTATTTCTTGCCTGCACCATTCCGTTCTGGACCTCCAACATCATCCGGATGATTTCCTGGATTCCGTTTCTGGGGCGCAATGGTCTTGCAAACTCAACCCTGATTGAGATGGGCGTTATCGACACCCCGGTCGAATGGCTGTTGTTCTCGGATTTTGCCGTGGTGCTGGCCTTCGTCCACCTTTATGCCCTGTTCATGGTTGTGCCGATTTTCAACACCATGATGCGCATCGACAAATCCCTCATCGAGGCGGCCCGCGACGCCGGCGCCAACGGCTTTCAGATCCTCGTCAATGTGATCGTGCCGCTCGCCAAGCCAGGCATCATGATCGGCTCGATATTTGTCGTCACCCTGGTGATGGGGGACTTCATCACCGTTCGTTTCATGTCGGGAGGGCAAAGCGCTTCAGTCGGCCGGGTGATCTCAAACGAAATTGCGCTGCTGCAATATCCAGCCGCGGCCGCCAGCGCCGTGGTTCTTCTCATCACGGTCCTGATCATGATCGCCATCATGATGCGGTTCGTCGATATCCGGAAGGAGCTCTGACATGGAACCGCGCCCGCGTTCCTTTTATGCTCTTGCGGTTTTCTTTGCGTTGTTCCTGCTGTTTCTTTACGGCCCCACCATCACCATCGGCATCCTGTCGTTTCAGGGCCCTCGCGGCGGCCTGACGTTTCCGATGAACGGGGTATCGCTCTACTGGTTTTACGATCTATTCGAAGAGCAGCCGGTGGGCGATATCTGGGGGGCGTTCCGCCGCTCTTTGGCCTTGGGTCTTCTGGTCATGGTGGTCACGGTGGTGCTCTCGGTGATGGCCGGGCTGGCGTTCCGCCGCCACTTTGCCGGCGCCACATTCCTGTTCTATCTGGTGATCGCCAGCCTCATCATTCCCTCGATCCTGGTGTCGCTGGGGGTCGGGCTGATTTTCAATATCATCGACTGGGAGGTGCATTGGTCAACATCGGGTTTCGGCAGCCAGTTGACCTGGACGTTGCCGTTCGGCCTGTTGATCATGTTCGCGGTTTTCAACCGCTTCGACAAATCCTACGAGGAAGCCGCTCGCGATCTGGGCGCCAGCCCCTGGCAGACCGTTCGGCACGTCGTTCTGCCGATCATCGCCCCCAGCCTCATTGGCGTGGCGCTGTTCGGCTTCACCCTCTCCTACGACGAATTCGCCCGCACGCTGCTGACCGCGGGCTCCTACAACACGCTGCCGCTCGAGATATTCGGCATGACCACCAATGTCACATCGCCGGTGCTTTACGCGCTCGGTACCATGACGACGATGTTTTCATTTATAATTGTCGGCACGTTTCTTGGCCTTGGTTATTTCATGCGCCGCCGCCGCAGCAAATTGGGGTCTGACGCCGGCAAGGGCATGGTCTGATGCATATTCTTGTCATCAATCCCAACTCTACCGCGACAATGACGGCGTCGGTGGCCGAAGCGGCGCGCCATGTTGCCGAAGGCACGACGCGGATCACCGCCTTGACGTGCGAAAGCGGCCCGGCCTCGATCCAGGGGCCGGAAGATGGCGCGGCGGCGCTCCCCGGTCTTTTCAAATCTTTTGATGACCAGATTCTGGGCCGTGGCGGATATGACGCGGTGGTCATCGCCTGTTTTGACGATACCGGCCTTGCGGAGCTGAAAGTGCGTTCGCATGTGATGGTCATCGGTATCGGCGAGGCGGCGTATCATGCAGCGATGCTGATGGCGCCAAAATTTTCAGTGGTCACGACACTGGCGGTCTCCATACCGGTTATCGAGAAAAATCTGCGTGATTATGGATTTTCCAGCCGCTGCGCCAGGGTGCGCGCCTCCGGCGTTCCGGTGCTGGATCTTGGCGCCAATGGGGATGAGGGCAGGCGCAAGATCGCGGCGGAAATCGAATGCGCCCTGACCGAAGAGAAACCGGGCGCCATCGTCCTTGGCTGTGCTGGCATGGCTGATCTTGCCGCCGACCTGACAAAAGAATTCGGTGTGCCGGTTATCGACGGTGTTGCCGCCGCCGTGGTCCTGGCCGAGGCGGCACGGCGGGTGACAGCGCCAGGTTTTCGCCAACTTGCGACAACAGTATCAAACCCATGATTGATCTGACGATTGCCCCGGCCAGTGCTGAAGAATTTTCGATCGCCATCGAATGGGCCGCTGCGGAGGGCTGGAACCCCGGCCTTGATGATCTAGATGTGTTTCACAACGCCGACCCGGCCGGTTTTTTGATTGGCAGACGAAGCGGAGAACCAGTTTCGTCCATTTCCGTCGTTCGTTACGGGGCCGACTACGGGTTTTTGGGATTTTATATCGTTCGTCCCGACGCCCGCGGCTCAGGCGCCGGGATCGCCACCTGGAATGCCGGAATGGCGTATCTTCGGGGCCGGTGTGTCGGGCTGGATGGCGTTGTCGACCAGCAGGACAATTACCTGAAAAGCGGCTTCGGTCTTGCCGGGCGCAATATCCGCCATTCCGGCAGGCCCGATATTGTCTCGGAGGAAGCCATGCCAGGTACTATCCGTTCAGTAACCGCAGCGGATCTGCCTGCACTTCTGGTCTATGACAGACAATTTTTTGCAGCCCCGCGCGATGTCTTTGCCAGCGCCTGGGCTCTGCCTGACCATGGGGTCCGGCGGACGGCCCTGCTGGCGGTGGGGGAGAACGAAATTTGCGGGTATGGCGTAATCCGGGCCTGCCAGCAGGGCTACAAAATCGGGCCGCTTTTTGCCAATGACGAGACCACGGCAATAGACCTGTTCGCAGCCCTTTGCCGCCACCGCGAGGGTGAGATCTCTCTGGATACACCCCAGGACAATCCCGCCGCGATTGCCCTTGCCGCCCGGTATGGCCTGGAGCCGGTATTCGAGACCGCCAGGATGTACAAGGGCCCCGCGCCCGCCCTGCCAGTTGCATCTATCTACGGAATAACGACTTTCGAGCTGGGCTGAACCCAGGCCTTGATGTCCAATCCGCCCAAGTGCGGGCGAACGGCGGAGGCTACAAAGATCGTGGCCGCATCTGGAATGATACGGCCACGTCTTTTTTTTACCATCCTGAAGATGCCCTGACGGTCACCGGCCCGACAGGGATCAAATCATTGCTTGTTGTCGGTGGTGAACAGATAGTCGTCACCAGGGGCGGCGCTATGGCAGGCGATACAGCCCATTTCAGCGCCCTTGGCCACTCGACCGGCAAGCTGCATGCCTTTGGGGTTTTTATCCAGGGACCCGTCAGGCAGATATTTGGCCCAGAACCAATCCTGATTGTCTGCATCATAACCGGCTTCACGCTTGAACATTATGGTGACGGCGCCAAGCGATTTGGCCCGGTCCGCCTGCACCGTTGCGACTTCAACGCCGGCGGGGCCGTAATTGCGCTTCACGACCAGAGCGCCTGTATACCCGTCAACCGTTGCCTTGGCGAACAACGTTTCCAAAACGGCACCGTGGGGTTCGACACCTTCGTAAGGCAAAGTATTAATTGCGCTGGGCCCGGCCATGTGAGCCGCTTCCATCGCCTTCCACAGCTTGGCGGCGTAGTCGGTGTCTTCCGCGTTGCCGAAGGGTGCGTTTTGAGCAATGGATACGCCAGCGCCCAGGCCGGCGATGGCCAATGCTACACCCCAGATAATGGCTCGATTTGATATTTTCATTTTGCTTGTATCCTCTTTGTTACCGCCCAATAAAATCGGATTGTAAAACAGTAGCCATCTAATTGTTGTAAAATTCACGTGAATCAAAACATCACGCAATGTTGTTTTGTCGATTATTGCGAGTCCTGCAAACTGATGGATAATATATTTGAAAGCACAATCGATAAAAGGTTGAAAACGATGCATAAAATGAAGTTATCTGCATCACGTCTACCACACATTTCCGTGATCGCAGGAATGTTTCTGATTTTTTTACCAGTAATTTTTTTGAGTCTACCTGTCTATGCTCAGGCCAATGCGTCAGATGGTGAAAAATTATTCAAAAAATGCGTTGCCTGTCACAAGGTTGGCGAGGGCGCGAAAAACGGCATCGGGCCCGTCCTCACCAATGTCGTGGGCCGGGTTGCCGGCACCGAGTCGGGTTATAAATTCGGCAAATCGATGCAGGCGGCAGGCGCGGCGGG
>QILX01000077.1 GCA_003232175.1 Hyphomicrobiales bacterium
CCTTTTCGGTTAGTTTGTAGAGCCCTCTGGACCCTTTCACCGGCTCAAAGACATCGGTGATGCCGATCACCGTTTCCGCCGCGCCGAGGATCAAAAAACCGTCAGGGGGCATCTGGGCGGCAATGCGTTCCAGAATATCAGCCTTGGTTTCGCGGTCAAAATAGATCAGCACATTACGGCAGAAGACGATATCGAACTGACCCAGACCCTGAAAACGATCCAGCAGATTAAATTTTCGGTACTGGACCATGGCGCGCAATGTGGAGTTCACCTGCCACAGATCACCTTGCTTTTCGAAATATTTTGCCAATAGCGTGATCGGCAGGCCACGCTGTACCTCAAACTGGCTGTAAATGCCGGTGCGGGCTTTTTCCAGGATCTCCTCGGAAATATCAGTGCCAACGATGTCATGGCGCCAGCCCGCCAATTTGGCGTTGTTTTCCTTCAAGATCATCGCCAGGGAATAGGGCTCCTGACCGGCCGATGCCGCGGCGCACCAGATGCGGAAATTTTTCTTGTCGGCACGCGCACTCAGGATGTGAGGCAGCATGACCGTCTTGAAAATGTCGAAGGGTGTGTTATCGCGGAAGAAAAAGGATTCATTAGTGGTCATGGCCTCGATGATATCGGATTCGATGGTGGCACCCTTGGTCCCGACCTTGAGGGCCTTGACCAGCTCATCGACGCCTTCAAGCCCATGCTTGCGGGCAACCGGGGTCAACCGACTGTTCATCAGGTAGGTTTTTTCCGGTGTGAGAACGATCCCCGACCGTGTTTTGACCAGCTTTGCCAAATGTTCAAAATTTACAGGGGTCAAATCGCTCTCCCCCGACAGATGCGGGCAATTTCACCACCGATTTTATCGATCGGAAGCACGGCTGAGCACGCCCCACTTTGGGCAGTGGCACCAGGCATGCCCCAAACCACAGAGCTGGCTTCGTCCTGGGCAATGACATTGCCGCCCGCGGCCCGAATTCTTTCCGAACCCTTGGCGCCGTCCGCGCCCATTCCGGTCAAGACCACCGAAAGAATGTCGGCACCGAAACTTTCGATGACGCTGTCAAACATCACATCGACACAAGGTTTTGTAAAATTGACCGGTGGGCCGTCATCAAGGCGGCAGAAATGTCCGGCGCCCCGACGCTTGATCAGAAGATGATTTCCGCCTGGTGCAATATAAACATGGCCAGGTTCGGGAACATCGCCTTCGGCTGCTTCCTGGCATGGTACGCCTGTTGATCTGGAAAGATTTTGAGCCAGTATGGCGGTAAAAGTCGGCGGCATATGCTGGGTGATAAAACACGGTATCTTGGTAATGGCGCCGTTCAGCATACTCAAGACTTTCAACAAGGCCTGGGGGCCGCCGGTTGAACTGCCTATCACGAGGACTTTCGGCACGGCGCGATTGTAGGGCTGCAGGGTAATTTTCTGATCGCTTTCCTGCCTCCCATGGCTTGTCGCGATTGCCGGACTTGCGCCTACCGTCCGAGGCGCCGCCAGGACGCGGTCAAGGCCGCCCAGGCCGCGTACCTTTGCCAGAAGATCACGACGGAAATCCGCCGATGTGGTGATACCACTATTGCCTTCGGGCTTTGGCAGGCACTCGGCGGCGCCCAATGACAGGGCTTTCAGTGAAATGGCCGCATTGCGCTTTGTCAGGGTCGAAGCGATAATGATATGGACGCCAGGGCGGGCCGCCAGCAGTTTCGGCAACGCTGTGAGGCCGTCCATCACCGGCATTTCGATATCCAGGATGATGACATCAGGTCGGATTTTGCCGACCTGTTCCACGGCAATGGCACCGTTGGCGCATTTCGCCACAACCTCGATCTGGTTGTCCTCGGCAAGCCACCTCGAAACCAGTCCGCGGATTACGACGGAGTCGTCGACCACCATCACGCGAACTTTTGTATCAGCCCTCCCGCCGATGGGGGTTCTGATCGCCGCTCCACTCAATGCCATTACTTAAATTCACCTGGTTTAATATTCGGATTATACTAGAATTGGATCAAATTGCTCCGACCGCAGTAAGTTTTCCTTCTAGTATTTCTTTGTCAAACGGCTTCATGATGTACTCGTTGGCACCAGCCTCGATGGCTTTGGTGATGTGATCGATGTCGTTCTCGGTAGTGCAAAAAACCACTTTCGGTGCATCCCCGCCGGGAGAACGGCGAAGCTCTATCAAAAACTCAAGACCGTTCATCACCGGCATGTTCCAATCGAGAATGATGACGTCGGGCATTGAATTCCCACATTCGTCCAGAGCCTTTTGCCCATCTTCGGCCTCGGCGATTTCGAAACCGAGATCTTCAAGAATGCGCGAAGCCACCTTGCGGATTACCTTGCTGTCGTCAACGACCAGACATCTATTCATCATCTGCACTTCTCCTTTGGCGTATACGGCTACGCCGCGACCGAACTCGAACCAGTGGGACCTAGCGCCAATGCGCGCTCTATATTGAGAATGACCATCAAGTGGCCATCCATACGATGCACGCCATCGGCAACCGCTGCCCATCGCGGATCCAGATTGGAAGGGATTGCCTCAAGGGTTTTATCGTCGAGCCCAAGGACATCGCCAACGGAATCTATAATCAGACCATAGAATTCGCCATTGTATTCGATACCGACCGCCATGGCTTTGTGTTCATCGCCAAGCTCTGGCAGCCCCAGGCGGCGGCGCATGTTGATCGCGGTTACAATGCGGCCACGCAGGTTGAGCACGCCGGCAATATCGGCGTTGGCCAGAGGCACATGGGTTATGGATTGAGGCATGAAAACGTCCTGAACCGAAAGGACCGGCAGACCAAATAGCTGATCATCGATGTAGACTGTAATGTATTCGCAAGTCCCCTTGGCGAGGGTGTCTTCGTTCAAATCCTGAGCGCTCATGCTGCGTCCTCCAGATCGGCGAGGCTGTCGCCAAGGGTCCTGACCAGGCCTTCCCGATCAAATTTTCCAACAAGATCGAAGAAACCGGCATCGCGGCCCTGACTGACTTCCTTGGAACCGGCATTGCAGGAAAGCGCCACGATTGGAACACGGCCCCATTTGGCATCGTCCTTGAGGCTTTCAGCGAAGTGGTAGCCATCGATTTCCGGCATTTCAATGTCCGAAACGATGACGTCGAAGCTCCGGCCATTTTCCTTTAGGTCGAGCGCCTGACGCGCCGAGCTTACCGCAGTGACCTCGTAGCCGGCCGAAATCAGAACCGGTGCCAGCATGTCACGGAAAAATGCTGAATCATCGACTAACAACAATTTGGGCTTGTGGGATGCTTGTTGGTCCTGCCCATCGGTCCAGTCATCAAAGGCAAGGCCGATATAGTGACCGACATCGATAACTTCGGTGGCTTGCTCGCGGATTATCGCGGAGCCGATTTTGCCGGGCATATCGTTGGCAACCTGAATATCAAGGCGCTCGGAAATGATATCGACGATCTCATCCACCGCCAGTCCCATTGACCGGTTGCCGTTGGAGAACACCAGTATGGGCTGACGACCGCCCTCTTCCGCATCGGCAACACCAGGCATACGCAATAACGGCATGAGCTGTCCGCGATACTGAACCATTTCACGGTCATCAACGGTTTCGATGGTCGAAACCTCGAGCTGTTCCAGGCGGGTGATCAGCGAAAGCGGCACGGCCTTGGGCTCGGCGCTCCCGGCGCGGAACAAAAGCATCGACATATTATCGGGGCTTTCAGTCGCCTCACTGTACACATTCTGGTTCTCGGTGTCCGAAGGCGCGGCAACATCGGTGATGACCCGCTGGGCAATGCCATTGGGATCAATGATAAGAATTACACTGCCGTCGCCCAAAATTGTGTTTCCGGAAAATACGTCAACGTCACGCAACATCGTCGACATGGGTTTGACAACGATTTCCTCGGTGTCGAAAACACCGTCAACGACAATGCCGAAATTCTGCGCGCCCACTTGCGTGACGATGATGAACCCTTCAGTGAGATCCACTTCGCCGCCATCGGTTTCAGCGCCGTCAACGTCGTTTTTTTCGGACTCGATACCGAGGATTTCGGTCAATCGCACAAGCGGCAGCAGGCGATCTCGAAGTCTTAGTACCGGTGCGCGATTGATTTGTTCGATGCGATGTTCAGATTCGGCGTTGGCCCGGACCAATTCGACGACATTAAGCTGCGGCATGGCGAACCGGTGGCTCGAAGCCTTGACGATAAGCGCCGAGACGATGGCCAGGGTAAGCGGGATCTTGATGGTGAATGTCGAGCCCTGTCCCTCAACGGATTTCACATCGACCGATCCTCCGATCAACTCAATATTCGTTCGCACCACATCCATGCCAACACCTCGCCCTGAGACGCTGGTGACGTTTGTTGCGGTCGAGAACCCGGCGGCAAAAATGAATCTGTGGATCTGCGCCATGGGCATGTCTTCGATTTCGGCCTCGGTCGCGACACCGTTTTGGATGGCTTTCTCTTTGATTTTGTCGACGTTGAGGCCGCGTCCGTCATCGGCGATTTCGATGATGATATGACCGCCCTCATGGAAAGCGGACAGGCGGACAATTCCGGTCTCTGATTTACCGCGCGCCAGCCGGTCTTCCGCGTTTGCCTCAATGCCGTGATCGGCGGAATTGCGCACCATATGGGTGAGCGGATCCTTGATCAGTTCCAGCACCTGTCGGTCCAGCTCGGTGTCGGCGCCGTGCATCTGAAGGTCGATTTTCTTGCCAAGCTCATTGGACAGGTCGCGGATAATTCTGGGCAATTTCTGCCAGGCACTGCCAACCGGCTGCATGCGCGTCTTCATGACGCCCTCCTGCAACTCCGCCGTGACGCTGGAAAGCCGCTGCAATGGCACCTTGAATTCAGAATCGTCCAACCGCCGCGACATTTCCAAAAGCTGGTTGCGCGTGAGCACCAGTTCGGAAACCATGGTCATTAATTGTTCGAGCGTATCGACACTAACGCGGATCGACTGGGTTTTGACCCCGCCACCGGCCTCTTTGCGCTCGCCGCTTTTCGCTGTCGTTGTTTTGTCCGCCTTGTCGGCTGACGCTACTGCCGCCTGAGGCTTAGCGTCTTCAACGTCCTGGGGCTCGGTGCCGGCGTTGGGCTCGGTGCCGGCGTCGGATATTGGCGCATCCGCTTCGGCCGCTTCATGAACGGGGCCTTCGGTTTCCTGAAAGGCCCGCTCCAGATCATCAAGGGACACTTCACCAGGCTTCAGCTCCCGGCTGAGATCGGGCACATCAATCGGAGCGTCTTCGACCGGGGCCGGCGCGGTCTCTGCCGCGGGGGCCCCGCCTTTCAGCTCAACATCGCATTTGGCCGATATCTCATCGAGTTGCGAAATCAGATCGTCGTCGGAACCTTCAGGTTCGCTGCCCCGGGTTTCCAGCTCGTTGAGAATGTCCTTGATCCGGTCGATCGAAACCAGGATCTGCGATACCGCTTCGCCGGTAACCGTGGCCCCGTCGCGGAACTTGCCCATAAGGGTTTCGGCCGCATGAGCAAGGGCCTCGAGCCTTGGCAGGCCCAAAAAACCGCACGTCCCCTTGAT
>QILX01000359.1 GCA_003232175.1 Hyphomicrobiales bacterium
ACCGTCTTGACCCCTTCGCCCGTATACCCCCCGACGATACCATTGAACTCCAACGTGGGCCGCGACCAGAGCTGTTCGAGCACCGAGTACCCCGCTTCACCTGCCGGCCTGGTCAGCCCGATATCGCCTAGAAATGAGTTCTCATCCAGCGCCAGCCCGTCCCACTGGGCCTTCACCTCCGGGGCAAGATCATGGACCCCGTCATAAAATCCCGGAACTGAGACGCTGCCATCTTCGTTGTGCAGCGAGGCCAGCAAACCAGCCAAAACACCGATGGGATTCAGCGCCGGGCCACCATACATGCCAGAATGAAGATCGCGGGAGGGACCGGTAATGACAACCTCTTCAGCCAGCAACCCGCGCAACCGGATCGAGATCGCCGGGGTATTGGCGTCCCACATGCCGGTATCGCAAACCAGGGCGTAATCGGCCCGCAATTTATCGGCATGGGCGTCGAGGAATGGCGCGAGGCTGGGAGAACCGCTTTCCTCCTCCCCTTCGATAAGAACCGAGACCTCGACCGGCAGCTCGCCCCGTATGGCGATTATGGCCCGGCAGGCTTCAAAAAAGGTCCAGAATTGGCCTTTGTCATCGCTGGCCCCCCGGGCGACAATGCGCGCATCATCACCGGTACCTGCGATATAAGGTTCAAAAGGCGGCTGGTCCCAAAGCTCCAAGGGGTCGGCGGGCTGTACATCATAATGACCGTAAAACAGCACGTGAGGCACCATTGCATTGCCTTCAGGCTTATGGTGACCGACAACCATGGACTGGCCGGTCGTCGGATAGACACTGGATTTAAAGCCGGAATAGGCCATGTTTTCAGCGGTCCATCGTGCTGCCTTTTTACAGTCTTCCAAATGAGCCGGGTCGGTCGAAATGCTCGGTATTTTCAGAAATTCGAACAATCGCTCCAGACTTTGATCCATGTCCCTGTCGACCTGGGTCAAAATAGCGTCAAGGCCCGTCTCCGGTGCGGCTTCGGCGGAATTAGGGTCATCGCTCATAATCGACCTCCCACGGCGTTCAGTGTGATTCGCAAATGATCATAATGCGCCACCGGTCCGGAACAATGGTCCAAGGCCAGAAATGGTTTCTAAGTTGTGAGCCGAACACCGATTATTTCGAACGTTTCAGCCTGGGGGATTCTCAGCTTGCGCGCGCCACCGGATCATCTATCATCCCCTAACGCGTCGGTTCCCCATCTGGGGATCAAACGGGAATCCGGTGAGGCCAGCCCAAATGGGCAAGGGCCAATGCCGGAACTGCCCCCGCAACTGTAAGCGGCAACGGTGTTTCACAAAGCCACTGGGACCAGTCCCCCGGGAAGGCGAAACATCTTGAAACCGCAAGTCAGGAGACCGGCCGGGCGCGTGGACGACCCATCGCCGTCGGGTGTGACGGCTTCAAGGAGACTGATATGACCTCTTTTTCCCCCGCAACGGACACGGCACCAAGCTCCGAGCAACCCCAGGTCGCAGATATGTCCGCTGCCGCCGCCCCGGCCATCGCAACGGCTTTCTTCGGGCTGTTCATCCTCTGGGGTGCCGGTTTTGCGCAACCTGAAGCGCTGCACAACGCCACCCACGATACCCGGCACGCATTTGCATTCCCCTGTCATTAGGGGGCACTCATGTTCAAAAATATCATGGCGACAGGTCTTGTCGCCGGCGTGGCCGTCGGGCTGATCCTGGCGGCACTGCAATTGGCGGTCACCAGCCCGCTTATTCTTCAGGCCGAAGTTTATGAAACCGGCGAGGCGATCTCGGGGTTGAGTGGGGAAAAGGCTGCGGCGGACAATTTCCTGCGCCATGCATTGACCGGCCTTGCCACGGTACTGACGAGCATCGGCTTTGCTCTGCTTCTCATCGCCCTCATGGTTCTCAACGGTCGGCCCATTGACGGGAAAAGCGGTCTTTTGTGGGGGCTGGGCGGATTTGCCGCGGTGACCCTGGCACCATCCCTGGGCCTGGCGCCGGGGCTTCCCGGTAGCGCTTCGGCGGTGCTGAGTTCGGTGCAAATCTGGTGGCTTGGCACCGTTTTGGCGACTGCTATCGGGTTGTGGGCGGTATTTTTCAAGGACCGACCGGCCATCAAGTCAGCGGGGCTGGCACTCATCGCCGTGCCCCATCTGATCGGCGCACCGATGCCCGAACAGTTTACCTCCGGTGCACCGGCGGAATTGGCCAGCACCTTCGCCTCAGCCTCGATCGTCCTTAGCGGAATTTTCTGGACACTGATCGGCTGGACAACGGGCACTTTGTGGAGCCGGCTGGCGCAACGCAAAGCCCAGGGCCAGCCGACCCCGGCCTGACACCGGGGCATTGGCAAATGGATATCGACAACGGTAAGACCCTGCTGATCCTCGGCGGGGCGCGGTCCGGCAAAAGCGCATTCGGGGAGGCCATCGCGAGGGCCTCGTCCCTTGACCTTCACTATGTGGCCACCGCCACCGCCGGTGATGAGGAAATGTCCGCCCGCATCTCTGCCCATAGAAAAGCTCGCGGCAAGGCCTGGATCACCCATGAGGTCGAAATCGATATTTGCCGGATCCTCACAGACCATGGCGGCAAAGGTTCGGTTCTGATGATCGACTGCCTGACCCTGTGGTTGAGCAACTTGATGGAGGCAAACCATGATGTCGGTGCCCAGACCCAGGCCCTTGTCAAAACCCTTGGCCGCGCCCGGGGCGCCGTCATCGTGATCAGTAACGAGGTCGGTGCCGGTATTGTCCCGGGCACCGCAATGGGCCGGGCGTTCCGCGATGCGCAAGGGGTTCTCAATCAGTGCATCGCCGGGGCGGCGGACAATGTCGTTCTGGTCACCGCCGGCCTGCCCATGGCCCTCAAATCAGATGGAAGGCCAAACCATGGCTGATACTACGAAAATTCCCACTACTGTCATCACCGGCTTTCTGGGTGCCGGCAAAACCACCTTGATCCGCCATCTGATCGAAAATCCTGGCGGGCGGCGTATCGCCCTCATTGTCAACGAGTTTGGCGATATCGGCATTGACGGCGAGGTGCTCAAAGCCTGCGCCAGCCCGCTTTGCACCGAGGACGATATTGTCGAGCTTGCCAATGGCTGCATTTGCTGCACCGTGGCGGACGACTTCATCCCCACTATGTCAGCCCTTCTGGAACGCCCCAGCCCCCCCGACCACATCGTCATCGAGACCTCCGGGCTCGCCCTGCCCCAGCCCCTGGTCCGGGCCTTCAACTGGCCCGAAATCCGCAACCAGGTGACCGTTGACGGCGTGGTGACGGTGGTCGATGGCGCTGCCCTGGCGGACGGACGCATTGCCGCGGACGAAACCGCCCTGGCCGACCAGCGCGCCGCCGACGGGGCGCTGGACCATGATGACCCCATCGAAGAGGTGTTCGAGGATCAGCTCGCTGCCGCCGACATGATTGTGCTCACCAAGGCCGACCTTGTCACCGACGACGCCCGGGCCAGGGTCCGGAAGCAGCTCGGCGCGGCTTTGCGCCCCGGTGTCACCATGGTCGACGCCGCCCATGGCGTTCTGCCCGCCTCGGTGCTTCTGGGGCTTGAGGCGGCGGCGGAGACCGACCTGGCCGCCCGCATCGGCCATCATGCCGAGGGCGAGGAGCACGAACACGACGATTTTGACACCGAAGTGATCGATCTGGGGGTCTTTGCCGATGCCCGGACGCTGATCACACGGGCACGGGCCGCCATCGCCGCCACGGGACTGTTGCGCTTGAAGGGCTTTGCCCATATCGACGGCAAGGATATGCGCCTGGTGGTACAGGCGGTCGGGCCCCGGGTTGAGACTTATTTTGACCGTCCATGGCATCAGGATGAGCCGCGTGTCACCCGACTGGTTGCCATCGGCCTTGCCGGTTATGACGCCGCGGCCTTGCGCGCCATCCTGTCCGGCGGTTGACCGGTCCATGCACCTTCTCAACGTCCAGCCCGGAACCATCGATGATGGCGATGAGGCCGTCGATATCGGCCAGACACCGGCGGATATCGTCATCCTCTCCGCCGCCGACACCGAGCTTGCGACCCTGGCCGCCGCCCATGGCGCCTACGGACCAAACGCCCCCTCCTTACGCCTGGCCAGCCTGTTGCAGCTGCGGCACCCCATGTCGGTCGACCTTTACACCGACCAGACCCTGTCGCGGGCGCGAATTGTCATCGTCCGGCTGCTCGGTGGCCGCAGCTACTGGCCCTATGGCGTTGAACAGCTCATCGAATGTGCCCAAACCGGCGCCTTTGAACTGGCACTGCTGCCCGGCGACGACAAGTCCGATGACGATCTGCGGTCGGCGTCAACCATCGGCGACGAATTTTACGATCGGCTCTGGGCCTATTTCATCCATGGCGGCGGCGCCAATGCCCGTGGCGCCATCGCCCTCGCCGCCGCCCTCATCGACAAGGGCGATGCGCCGCCCCAGGCCGCGCCATTGCTCGCCGCCGGGCTCTACTGGCCAAACCAGTCCACCCCAGGCCTTGCCGATTTACGCTCCAATTGGACGGCCACCCGCCCGTTGGCCGCCATCACTTTTTACCGGGCGCTGCTGCAAAGCGGCCAGACCGAAACCATCGATGCGCTGATCACCGCCCTCGCCAGCACCGGGCTCAATGCCCTGCCTGTCTATGCCCAGAGTTTCAAGGACCCCCTCGCCGCCGGCATCGTCACCCGTCTTTTCGCCGAAGCCCCGCCGCAGGTGGTGATCAACCTCACCGGGTTCGCCCTGTCAGCGCCGGGCCATACACATGCGCCAACTCTTCTGGACGCCCCTGGCGGCGTGGTGCTGCAGGCGGTGATGGCCGGAGTGAACCGGGATGCCTGGGAGAAATCCACCCGTGGGCTGGGTACACGCGATATCGCCATGAATGTCGCCCTGCCCGAAATCGATGGCCGCCTCCACGCCCGCGCCATCGCTTTTAAAACCGAGCAACGCTTCGACGCCGTCACCGAAACCCCCATTGTCGTCCACCGGCCCGACGCCACCCGCGTCACCTTCACCGCCCGCCTTGCCGCCAACTGGGCGCAGCTTGGTGTCCTGCCAGCAAAAGAAAAACGCGTAGCGCTGGTGCTGGCCAATTACCCCAACCGCGACGGACGCATCGGCAATGGTGTTGGCCTTGATACTCCGGCAAGCAGCGCGGCACTTATCACCGACCTGGCGGCAGCGGGTTTTGACGTGCCCGGTGCACCCAGGCAGGGCAAATCCCTGATGGACCTTTTGCTCGCCGGGCCGACCAATGCCCCACGGCAGGGCGAATTCGCCAACGGTGAACAGTTGCCACTGGCCGATTATTGTCGTTTTTTCAAAACCTTACCGGCTGATATTCAGACCGCCATCGAAGACCGCTGGGGCAGTCCGGAAGACGATCCCATGGTTGCGGACGGTGCATTCCATCTGCCGTTGCACCGGTTCGGCAATCTTGCCATCGGCATCCAGCCGGCCCGCGGCTACAATATCGATCCCAAGGCGAGCTATCACGATCCCGACCTCGTCCCCCCCCATTTCTGATCCGCGAGTCCTTCGAAGCCCACGCCATGGTGCAGATGGGCAAACACGGCAATCTGGAATGGCTGCCCGGCAAAGGGCTGGCGCTGTCACAAAGCTGTTTCCCCGAAGCAGCGCTCGGCCCCCTGCCGCTGATCTACCCTTTCATTGTTAACGATCCCGGCGAGGGCGCCCAGGCCAAACGCCGCGCCGCCGCCGTCGTCATCGACCACCTGACCCCACCGCTGACCCGGGCCGAGACCTATGGCGATTTAAAAGAACTGGAGGCCCTGGCGGACGAATATTACGAAGCCGCCCAGTCCGACCCGCGCCGCACCAGGACCCTTGCCCGCGATATTCTTAGCCTGGCGCGCGCCACCGGCCTCGACGCTGATTGCGGCATCGAGGCGGGCACGGGCGAGGACGAGGCCCTGGCGCGCCTCGATGCCCATCTGTGTGACCTGAAGGAAATGCAGATCCGCGACGGCCTGCATATTTTCGGTGAAGCGCCAATGGGCGCATTGCTGGACCGGCTGCTGGTGGCGCTCGCCCGGGTGCCGCGCGGTGGCGGTGAAGGCGGTGATGCGTCCATAACCCGTGCCCTGGCCGACGATCTGGACCTTGAATTTGACCCCCTGGATGCCGAGATGGCCAAACCCTGGACAGGGCCCAAACCCAAAGCCCTCGCCGATATCTCCACCGAGCTGTGGCGCATCACTGGCGACACGGTGGAGCGGCTGGAGCTTCTGGCCGAGGCTTTGGTATCGGGCGCAGAACCCATGCCGTCCACCTGGCCCGCCACCACATCAGTGCTTGCAGAAATTCAAGGCCGGTTGACCCCGGCGGTTTTGGCCAGCGGGACAGCCGAGACCGACGGGGTTCTCACAGCGCTTAATGGCCGCTTTGTTGCCCCTGGCCCTTCAGGCGCTCCAACGCGCGGGCGGCCCGATGTCCTGCCCACGGGGCGCAATTTTTATTCCGTCGATACCCGCGCCGTGCCGACACCCACGGCCTGGACGCTCGGCCAGCGCTCGGCGGAACTTCTGGTCAAGGACTACCGCCAGCGCCATGGGGCATGGCCGCGCCACATGGCGCTGTCTGCCTGGGGTACCGCCAATATGCGCACCGGCGGTGATGATATCGCGCAAGGCCTGGCGCTGATCGGCGTAAAGCCGGTATGGGAGCCAGCGTCACGGCGGGTCACCGGTTTTGAAATCCTGCCACTGGCGGCTTTGGGCCGGCCGCGGGTAGACATCACTTTACGGGTCTCAGGTTTCTTCCGCGACGCATTTCCAGCCCAGATGGACCTTTTTGACAGCGCCGTCCGCGCCGTCGCCGAGCTTGACGAGGCCGATGAGGACAACCCCCTGGCGCAGAAGGTGCGCGAGGACACCACCGCCCTGCTGGCCAAGGGACTAGAGGCCGATGAAGCTCGGCTGAAAGCAGGTTTTCGGGTGTTTTCTTCCAAGCCCGGCGCCTATGGGGCGGGGCTTCAGGCCCTGATCGACGAGGGTGGATGGCAAACCCGCGCCGACTTTGGCGAATCTTACGAAGCCTGGAGCGCCTACGCTTACGGCAAGGGCAACGATGGCGCCGCCGAACCGGAGCTTTTCCGCCGACGGCTCACCCACATAGAGGCGGTGGTTCACAATCAGGACAACCGCGAGCACGACCTACTTGATTCGGACGACTACTACCAGTTTGAAGGCGGACTTTCCGCCGCCGTGGAGGCTGCGAGAGGCACCCGCCCGGCGCTTTACCACAATGACCATTCACGGCCCCAGACCCCCCGCATCGCAACTCTGGAAGAGGAAATCGCCCGGGTTGTGCGCGCCCGCGCCGTCAACCCCAAATGGATCGCCGGGGTGATGCGCCATGGTTATAAGGGCGCATTCGAGATCGCCGCCACGGTCGATTACCTCTTTGCCTTCCAGGCCACCACCGGCGCCGTCGCCCATCATCATTTCGATCTTCTGTTCGACGCCTATCTGGGGGACGAAACGGTGCGCGATTTTATCAAGCGCGAAAACCGCCCGGCTTTGGGCGAAATCGCCGCCCGCTTCCGCGAGGCCCTCACCCGAGAGCTCTGGCAGCCGCGATCAAACCGGGTCTATGATCTTCTAACCGAAATCGAGGAGGGGATGGACTGATGAAAAAAGCCGACATGACCGAGGCCCAGCTCGACGAACGCCACGCCGATAAAATGCGCAAAAAGAAGGCGGCGCGAGCCAAGATCCTCGCCACCAAGACCATCGAAAAGGGTCTCATCATCGTCCATACCGGCAAGGGTAAGGGCAAATCCACCGCCGCCTTCGGCCTTGTGTTCCGGGCGCTTGGCAACGGCATGAGGGTCGCGGTGGTGCAATTTGTCAAGGGCGCCTGGGAGACCGGTGAGCGCGCCGCCCTGGAGCGCTTTGACGACCAGTTGACCATCAACACCATGGGCGAGGGTTTCACCTGGGAGACCCAGGACCGCCAGCGCGATATCGCCGCCGCCCGGGCCGCATGGGAGCTCGCAAAGACCCACATCATGGACGACACCCACGACATGGTGCTGCTGGATGAGCTGAATATAGTGCTGCGCTACGACTACCTGCCGCTCGACGAAATCCTGGAGACATTGCGCGCCAAACCGGCGGGAAAACACGTCATCATCACCGGCCGCAATGCCAAAGACGAATTGATTGAAATCGCCGACCTTGTCACCGAAATGACCCAGATCAAGCACCCCTTCCGCTCTGGGGTCAAAGCGCAAGTTGGCATCGAGTTTTGACATTCGCCTATGCCTAAAATCCCCGCCCTGATGATCCAGGGTACCGGCTCCAATGTCGGCAAGTCGCTGCTGGTCGCCGGGCTGTGCCGGTATTTCGCCCGCGCCGGGCTGAACGTGCGCCCCTTCAAGCCCCAGAACATGTCCAACAATGCCGCCGTGACCCCCGATGGCGGTGAGATCGGCCGGGCGCAAGCCTTGCAGGCGCAGGCAGCAAGGATCGACCCAACAGTGGATATGAATCCGGTTTTGCTGAAGCCTGAATGCGAGAGCGGCGCGCAAGTGATTGTGCAAGGCAAGCGCTGGGCAACTCTTTCAGCGCGCGATTATACTGCCCGCAAACACGAACTTCTGGCCCCGGTACTGGAGAGTTTTCACCGGCTAGGCACCGATGCCGACCTGGTGTTGATCGAGGGCGCAGGCAGCCCGGCGGAAATTAACCTGCGCGCCAACGACATCGCCAATATGGGATTTGCCGACGCCGCCGATGCGCCAGTGGTCCTGGTCGGTGACATCGATCGAGGTGGGGTCATCGCGGCGCTGGTGGGAACATTCGCAGTTCTTCCGAAGGACGAACGAAGTCGCATAAAAGGCTTTATCATCAACAAATTCCGTGGCGATACCTCGCTCTTCACCGATGGCACGAAAGAGATTTCAGCTCGCACCGGCTGGCCCTCCCTGGGCCTTGTGCCGTATTTTCCTGCCGCAAACCGGTTGCCGGCGGAGGACAGCGTCGACCTTGACCGCCACGGCCGTTTCCGCATCGCCGTGCCCCAGCTCGCCCGCATCGCCAATTTCGACGATCTTGACCCCTTGCGCCTGGAGCCCGGCGTCGATGTGATCATCGTCCCTCCCGGCAACGCCCTGCCCGGTGATGCCGATCTGATTATCCTGCCTGGCTCCAAGGCGACGATGGGCGATCTTGACGATCTCAAGGCGCAAGGTTGGGACATCGACATCGCCGCCCACCACCGTCGTGGGAAAGCGGTGCTGGGGCTGTGCGGCGGCTACCAGATGCTTGGAAGCTGTATCGCCGCCCGCCAGATGGCCGGGCTGGGCCTTCTGGATGTGGCGACCACCCTTGCCGCGGACAAAAAACTGGCCGTGGTCAAGGGCCACCACCCGGCCTCCGGTTGCGCCATATCGGGATATGAAATGCACATTGGCCGCACTGAAGGCCCCGACCGCGCCCGGCCATTTTTTGAGATTGGCGGCGAGCCCGAAGGCGCGGTATCCGCTGACGGGCTGGTGATGGGCACCTATGTCCATGGCGCATTTGCCGCCGATGCATTTCGCAATGCGTTTCTGGCCGTGCTCGGCGCAGATACGGCGCGAGAGGCAACGTCTGGCTACAATGCCTCGGTCGAGGCGGCTTTGGATAGGCTTGCCGATCATCTGGCCGCCCATCTTGATATTGATCGCCTTGCCCGAATTGCCGGCGTCAGATAATCACCGCGATCAGCACCAGACCCAGACCGGACGTAAAAACGGCGCCAGCGGCCACAAAGAGTTTGAGGGCGGCGCCAATATCGTTTGGCCCGGCTTTCCGGCGGCCACCGGCGTTCATCAGCGCATCGTCGACCATCTTGTCCCCATAGCGCCGTGGCCCGGCCAGGGCCAGCCCCAGAGCGCCTGCCATGGCCGCCTCGGGCCAGCCGGCATTGGGTGAGCGGTGACGGCCGGCACGCATCGGTTTTCATCGCGGCGATAGCGCCACGCCAGTCCTTGCCGCCCAGAAGGGCAGCCAGCGCGATGAGACCACCGGACAGCCTTGCCGGCAGCCAGTTCAGGACATCGTCCAGCCTTGCCGTAGTGGCGCCAAACGCCAGATGGCGTGGCGTGCGGTAGCCGATCATGCTGTCGGCGGTGTTGACGGCTTTATAGGCAATAAGTCCGGGAAATCCGAGCACCAGATACCAACATCGGAAAAATTTTCCGCCAGGCTTTCAATTCCGGCCCGCGCCACGCCCGCCTCATCCAGACCATCCAGGTTCCGGCCAACAATATGAGCGACCGCCGCCCGGCCGCCGTCCAATCCATCGCTGAGTAGACCATTTTTCACCGCGGCAACGGCGTCATAAAGACTTCGCCCGGCAAGGAAGACCGCCACAACGATCGCTTCGACAAGGCCGCCAGCGGGTAACAGATCGACCAGTGCGCCAAGACCACCTCCCACCAGCAATCCGCCGCCCAATATCAACGCCGAGACAATTACGCCGGCTACCGATCTGGCTTTCGCCCCGGCATCATCACGATTGAATTTCCGGTCCAGCCAGCCAATGGCGTCGCCCATCAGCGCCACCGGATGACGAACCCGCTGCCAGACCACCGCCGGATCGCCAACCGCCGCATCGATGAGTATAGCGGCGAGGGCAAACCACAATCGAAGATCGACATCGCCGGTCATTGCTGGCCGGTGCGCGCGTCCTGGCTGTCAGCGGATATCGCGGTCAGCGCCTGGTCCAGGCGGGAAATATCGGCATCCGTCGCCGGCAGGCCCATACGCAACCATTGCGGTGCATAGCTGTAGTTCCGCGTCCAGATGCCCTGGCGGGCCAGATCATCCCGCAACCGCCGGGCATTGAGTGAGGAAATCAGTCGGAAAAGGGGCGTACCGCCGATGACATTCAGACCCTGGCCGGTCAAAAGATCGTCAAGCCGGCGGGCCTGATCAACAAGCTGGTGACGCATCGTCTTGGCCCAGGCTTCATCGGCGAGAGCCACCGCGCCAACGGCAATAGCCGGACCGGAGACAGCCCAAGGACCAAGCGCCGTTTCAAGGCGACCCATGAGGCGCCTGGCACCAAAGACAAACCCCAGCCGCAAACCCGGCAACCCATAAAATTTGCCAAATGAGCGAATAACCGCAAGGGCGGGATGAGGCGCATCGCTGGCCAGGGACTGACGCGGGCGCGGGTCGATATAGCTCTCATCGACAACAAGCATGCCGCCGCCGACCCCCAGATCGTCGGCCATGGCCAGAAGCTCGTTCTGATCGAACAGTCGTCCCGTGGGCGTGTCGGGATTGCACACCACCACCACATCTATGCCGCCCGCGCCCGGCAGATTGGGAACCTCGCGAACCTCGTGACCGGCGGACGTCCAGGCCCGGGCGTGCTCGGCGAAGGTCGGCGAGACCACAGCGACTTTGCGCCTGGGCTCGACGATGCGCGGCAGCATAGAAATCGCCGCCTGGGCCCCGGGTGTGGCGATCAGGGCGGCATTTTGAGGCACGCCATATGCCACGCGGGCAAGATCACACAGCTCGTCCACGCCATGGGGTGACGGCAGACGCGACCAGACATTTGCTGGTAACTCAGGCACCGGATAGGCATCTGGATTCACGCCGCTCGACAGATCGAGCCACCCGTTTTGCGGGTTGCCGAATGTTGCCGTGGCCATGGCAAGATCGCCACCATGTTCGGCCGGGCGGACCAGATCCGACATCGGCATTTATCATATCCCCTCGAATTCACGCTCTTCGATCATCATATGGTGCTCATATGTCATTGCCGCCGATAAAAATAAAGGACAACGAACATGAACCGTCTTGCCAAAGTGTTGGCCGTGGTCACGGCGACCATAATGATTGCCGTGCCGTTTACTGCTGCCTTCGCCCAGGAAGCCGAGCTGATTTTCCGCAAATCGACGGTATTCAAACTGCTCTCGCCGGACCATAAACTGGCGACTTACGCTATCGACGATCCCATTGTCGAGGGTGTGGCCTGTCATTTTACCGTGGCTGAAACCGGGGGTTGGAGCGGCTATTTCGGCCTCGCCGAAGATCTTTCCGATGCCTCCCTCGCCTGCCGGCAGATCGGACCGATCAGTTTCAAGGGCAAATTCGAACAGGGCGATGAGGTCTTTCGCAAGCGGCGGTCGCTGTTTTTCAAAAAAGCCCGCATCGTTCGGGGGTGCGATGCCAAACGCAATGTTCTGGTGTATCTGATCTACACCGACAAATTGATCGAAGGCAGCCCGAAAAATTCGACTTCGACGGTACCGATCATGCCCTGGGGCGACACACCGGCGGCAAAATGTTCAGAATTCTTGGAAGAATAGAGGCATACATATTTAGACGGCACCAACCCGCCCCACGATGCCCTGAACGCGCTGCCGCAGGTCGGGGATCACCTCGGCTTCGACAATTGGATGGCGCTTAAGCCAGCTATTGTTGCGCCACGAAGGATGCGGCAAGGTGAGTGGCGGGTCGCGCCTGACGTGGTCGCGCCAGCAATCAATTGTTTCACCAAGGGTTTTCCCGCATTCTTTACCCAGGTGCCATTTAAGGGCGTAACTGCCGACCGCGACAATCAGCTCAACACGGGCAAATGTTGCCAGGATATCGGCGCGCCAGAGGGGGGCGCATTCACGCCGGGGCGGCAGGTCACCGCCCTTGGCGTCAAGACCGGGAAAACAAAAACCCATCGGCAATATCGCTACCAGCTCCTGGTCGTAGAATTTCGTCTCGGCGATCCCCATCCAGTCGCGTAAGCGGTCCCCTGAGGGATCGGTAAAGGGAAGACCGGATTGGTGAACCCTGTTGCCCGGCGCCTGGCCCACAACGAGGATCAGGGAGCTGACGGCGCCGCGCAGAACCGGCCTGGGTTCATGGGGCAAACGCCGCCCTTGTGGATTATCTCTGCAGACCCGGCAGGCGCGAGCACGGGTCGCCAGATTGTCAAATGCGCTCGCCATGGCTCGACCCTCATCATCCGGGCCGGAGCCGAATGGCTCAATCAAACTTAGAGGGTTTTTGGTCTATTTGGAATCACCACCTTCCCGCTTCGCGGGCCTTTGCCGTTTAAACATGAAATTCTCCAGTGTCATTTAAGGACATGGGCCACATCGGTTCTTAACCACTGATGGGCCACACTCAACCCCCCCGCGAGCGCTGATGGCGCCAGCACCCAGCTTCAATTGCCTAGAATTTCGGTACAAGCGGTAATGAGTGGTCCCGAACAAATCCGTTCGCCAACGATCCAGACGCCGGCGCCAACGCGTGCCGGGCGGCCAATCCATGAGGCGCGAGCCAAGCTGGCGGCACTTTCAACTGGGCCGGCGACCTTCAAATA
>QILX01000312.1 GCA_003232175.1 Hyphomicrobiales bacterium
ATCAGTGGATCTTCAATGTATTGAACTTGCCGTCGCCGATTTCCAGCTCCTTGTAGGACCCTGAAGCTTCGCCGACATCGGTAAATTCAACATTGGTGGCGCCGACATAATCGACTTCGCCGCCGTTGGCGAGAATCTCCAGCGCCTTGCCAAGTTCACCGGGCTGAATTTTTTCGCCCGGCGCGTTTGCCACATTCATAATGTTGGCGGCAATACCGGCCCGGTCGGCCTTTCCGGCGGCCTGCATGGCCAGCGAAATCAGCGCCGCGGCGTCGTAGGATTCACCCCTGAACGGGCCGTCGCCGTCAAAGCCGCTTTTTTTGGCCAGTTCGAGGAACATCTTCGCTCCATCTGTATCGGTACCGGGCAACGTGCCGAACGAACCGGTCAGATCGCCATCGATATTCTTGATCAGGCTTTCCCCCACCATACCGTCGGCAAAAATGAACTTATCGAAGGCGCCGGTGTCGAGCGAGGTCTGGATAATGCCGCGCCCGCCCTGATCAAGATATCCGAAGACCACGAGGATTTCAGCGCCGGCAGCTGCAAGCGCGCCAACTTCCGCCGAGTAGTCGCCCTTGCCGTCCTCATGGGCCGCGGTGATGGCGATCTTGCCGCCCATGCCGCCAAACGCCGAGGCAAAGCTCTCCGACAGGCCCTTGCCGTAGTCGTTATTGGTGTAGGTCACCGCGACATTTTTGTAGCCGCGTTTGGTGACGATGTTGGCGAGGACTTCGCCCTGGCGTGCATCGGACGGCGCGGTGCGGAAGAACAGGCCCTTGTCGTCGATGGTGGTCAGCGCCGGCGATGTGGCCGAGGGCGAGACCATGACGACGCCATTGGGTATCGCAACTGAATTGGCGATGGCGGTGGTGACGCCGGAGCAGTCGGCGCCCATGATGGCAAGCACATTATCAGACGTGATCAGCCGTTCGGCGGCGGCGGTCGCGGCAGCGGCATCAACACAAGTGGAATCCGCCGACACCACCGAAATCGTTTCCCCGCCAAGCAGTTTGCCGGAATCCGACACCTCCTTGAATGCCATCTCGGCACTGTTTTTCATATCCGGTGTCAGCGATTCGATCGGCCCGGTATAGCCCAGAATGATCCCCATTTTCACCTGTGCCGAGGCGGCGGCCGGCAGCAGCAGCGCGGCGGCGGTGCAACTGGCTAGAAGCAGAGTTTTAAAATTCATCAGTCTCTCCCATGGATTTTTTCGGCGCCCCGCTTTCAGCCAATAAAGCTGCGGACCGCCTCACCCGCCAATGTTCACCGAAACGACGGCGAAAACAACAAGAACCCGCCAGAAAGCGGCCTTGCAAGCGGTGGAGTTGAATCTAAGGGTTAATTCAGGCCGCTCGGCATCGATGCATCTACACCCAGCGAAAGACGAAGCCGAACCACAGGATCGAAATCACCAGCCCGCCCCATAGCGGCGTGCCCATGATGCCGATCCAGGCGAGGAATATGAAGGCGCTGCCCAGAAGGGAAATGAACAGCCTGTCGCCACGGGTGGTATCCAGGCCAAATATGCCGCGGCGCGGCGCGCCGCCCGGTGAGGCAAATTCCCACAAAGTCATGACCGTCAGGCAGCTGGCAATGAATATAAAAAACGCTGCCGTCGGCCACGTCCATGCCATCCATGTCAGATCCATGTCAGGTCCTCCTAAACGCGGCCCAGGGCAAAGCCCTTGGCAATGTAGTTGCGGACGAAATAGATGACGACGGCGCCGGGGATAATTGTCAGCGATCCGGCCGCCGCCAAAAGCCCCAGCTCATAACCCGATGAGCTCGCCGTTCGGGTCATTACCGCCGCGATCGGTTTGGCATCCACCGCCGTGAGCGTCTTGGCGAGCAACAATTCGACCCAGGAGAACATGAAGGTGAAAAATGCCGCGACACCGATGCCGGCGAGAATAGCGGGAATGAAAATCTTGAGGAAAAAACGCGGGAACGAATACCCGTCGACAAAGGCGGTTTCGTCCAGTTCCTTCGGCACCCCGGACATGAACCCTTCCAGGATCCACACCGCCAGGGGTACATTGAACAGGGCGTGGGCCAGGGCAACGGCGATGTAGGTATCAAACAGATTGACGGCGGAATAAAGCTGGAAGAACGGCAGCGCGAATACCGCCGGCGGCGCCATGCGATTGGTCAGAAGCCAGAAGAACAGATGTTTGTCGCCCATGAACCGGTAGCGCGAGAAGGCATAAGCCGCCGGCAGCGCCACGGTGACCGAGATGGCGGTATTGAACATCACATAGCTGAGCGAATTGATGTAGCCGCTATACCAGACCGGGTCGGTAAAAATCGTTATATAATTCTCAAATGTGAATTTCTGCGGCCACAGGGTGAAGGACCCCAGGATTTCGTTGGTGGTCTTGAACGACATGTTCAAAAGCCAATAAATCGGCAGCATGAGGAAAAAAATATAAAGCGTGGGCACAGCCCATTTGTACCGTTTCATCACTGCTGCTCGTTTCTCATTATCAGCGTATAGAACAGCCACGACAGCAGCAGGATGATCAGGAAATAGATCAACGACATTGCCGCCGCGGGGCCAAGGTCAAACTGGCCCAGCGCCACCTTGACCAGATCGATGGAAAGGAAGGTCGTGGTATTGCCCGGACCGCCGCCGGTGAGCACAAACGGTTCGGTATAAATCATGAAGCTGTCCATGAAGCGCAGCAAGATGGCGATGGCCAGCACCCGCTTCATTTTCGGCAGCTCGATGTATCGGATGATCGCCCAGGTGCTGGCGCCGTCGATTTTCGCCGCGTGATAATAGGGTTGCGGGATCGAGCTAAGGCCCGCATAGGCCAACAGCACCACCAGGGAGGTCCAGTGCCAGACATCCATCAATATGACGGTGAACCACGCCGCCAGCGGCCCTTGAGTATAGTCGTAGTCAAATCCCAACCCATTGAGCGTCCGGCCCAGAAGGCCGATATCGGGCAGGGAAAAAATATTCCACATGGCACCGACGACATTCCACGGGATCAGCAGCGGCAACGCCATCAGCACCAGACATACCGAGACCCAGGGGCCCTTTCGCGGCATCGACAGCGCAATCGCAACCCCAAGCGGAATTTCAATCAGCAAAATGATCCCGGTGAAGGTCAGCTGCCGCATTAGCGAGGCCTGATAGCGCTCCGATCGCAGCACATCCTGGAACCATCTGACCCCCTCCCAGAAGAACAGATTGTTGCCGAAGGTCTCCTGAACCGAATAATTGACCACGGTCATCAGCGGGATGATGGCGTTGAACGCCACCAGCAAAACCACCGGCAGCACAAACAGCCAGGCTTTGGGATGTGCGATTTTCTGGCTCATGCCCGTTCCTCGCCAACCGCCCAGCCATCGGCGTAGATTCTTGTGAATGCCGGGTCGAATTGAATGTGGGCGCCCCCTTGCGGTATCTCCTGGCCCTCCATGGCCAGAAGTTTGATCATGGTGTCCTCGTGCCGCGTTTCGACAATGCGATATCGCCCGGTGTCGCTGACCTTGACGATCTGCACCGGAATACCTTTTTCCGAAAAGGCAATAAATTCAGGCCGCACGCCAATCTGAAGCGATGCGCCCTTGGCGGAGGCCAGGGACTTGCTCACGGTCTTTATTTTGTTTTTGAAAAAATACGGCACACCATTTTTCACCTGACACGGCAGGAGATTCATGCCCGGGGAGCCGATGAAATGGCCAACAAATGTGTGGCGCGGCGCTTCGAACAGCTCGATGGGCGTGCCGCTCTGCACCACGGTGCCGTCATGCATGACCACGACCTGATCGGCAAAAGTCAGCGCCTCGGTCTGATCATGGGTGACATAGATCATGGTCGAACCGATCTGCCGGTGCAGTTCCTTGAGCTTGGAGCGCAAAACCCACTTCAGATGCGGGTCGATAACCGTGAGCGGTTCATCGAACAAAATGGCGTTCACGTCCGGGCGGATCAAACCGCGCCCCAGGGAGATTTTCTGTTTGGCGTCAGCGGTCAGCCCGGCGGCTTTAGTGAAAAGCCGCTCCTCCAGATCGAGCATCTGGGCCGTTTGGCGCACCCGGATTTCGATATCAGGCTCGGCAAAACCGCGATTGCGCAGCGGAAACGCCAGATTGTCATAAACCGTCATGGTGTCGTAGACGACCGGAAACTGGAATACCTGGGCGATATTGCGCCGCTCCGGCCCGACTTCGGTCACATCCTCATCGCCGAACAAAACCTTTCCCCGGGTCGGGCGCAGCAGCCCGGAGATGATATTCAGCAATGTGGTCTTGCCGCAGCCCGATGGCCCAAGCAGGGCATAGGCGCCGCCATCGGACCACTCGATATCAATATCCCGTAAAGCCCAGTCGGCGTCCTCGCCCGGTTCGGCGAGGTAGCTGTGTTTCATGGCCTTGAGGCTGATCTTCGACATCAGACGGTGACCAGTTTGTCTTGGTCGTCGAAAAAAAGACACCTGGCGACATCGATATAAAAATTAGCCTCCGTGCCGACTTCAAAGGCATGTATTCCCGACGACTGCGATACCCAGGTCCGCCCGTCGACTTCAAAATGAATGGTGCTTTCCGAGCCGCTCAATTCGGTGATCAACACCTTGCCGACCACCATCACGGCATCGGTGGTGGAGGAAGTTGATATGTGGTGTGGGCGAATACCGACAGTGTAACTGGCATCCGCCATTGCCTTCAAAGCCCTGGAAACCGGCCAGCTCACATTTTCGTTCAAGATAAATCTGTTGCCGGTTTTTCTGATTTTGGCAGTGTTGATGGGGGGGTCGGAAAGCACCCGGGCGCTGAGCAGATCATGTGGCCGACGATAAATTTCAGCCGTTTTTCCAAACTGGGTCACGCAGCCCTCATGCAAGGTGGCGGTATGCCCGCCAAGTAATAGCGCTTCAGCCGGCTCGGAAGTGGCGTAAACGACTATGCACCCTCTTGTTTCAAAGATTTTCGGCAACTCATCGCGCAATTCCTCGCGCAGTTTGAAATCAAGGTTGGCCAGCGGTTCATCCAGCAGGACCAGATCGCTGTCCTTGACCAGGGCGCGCGCCAGAGCGGTACGCTGTTGCTGGCCACCGGAAAGTTCCTGGGGGTTGCGGCTTAACAGCTGTGTAAGCTGGAGAAGTTCGGCCACCTCGCCGACTTTTCGATCAATTTCGGCGCGGCTTTGCCGGGCCACCCGCAAAGGAGAGGCGATGTTTTCAAAAACGTTGAAATTGGGGAAATTGATAAATTGCTGATGGACCATCGAAACATTGCGCTTCTGGGCCGAAACGCCGGTGACATTCTTGCCGTTAAACCAGATTTCCCCGCCCGTGGGGCGGTCCAGACCTGCCATCATATGCAACAGCGTCGTTTTGCCCGAAAGGGTCGTTCCCAACAACAGATTGAACGCGCCGCCTTCAAGTGTCAGGTCGGTTGGAATCCGACCCGACGCGCTTGGTGACATTTTTGAATTCAAGGTTCATTGGCACCTGGCAAAATTGGCCGAGTTTCAGTGTTCGCACCCACGCTCGCAAAAACCCCCGGGGCATGCACTTAATACATGCCCCGGGGTGTGAATGTTAGCCGGTCAAACCAACCGACCAGTCATAGCTGTCAGATTACATCTTCCAGCGCTTGATAAGTTCCTCGTAGGCAATGGTTTCGCCTTGGGGTTTTTCATTGGCAAGCTTGGCCTTGGGCGAACCTGCCTTGGCGAGCCAGATCGCAGGATCAATCTCGGGATTCAACCGCGGTCCGCAACCCCCATAGACTTGGGCTTTTTCGTCCGCCTCCTGCATACGGGCCATGACCTGGTCCATTTCGCTGGCCAGACGATCCATCGCTTCTTGCGGTGTGAACGCACCGGAATTCACATCACCAATCTGCTGCCACCAAATCTGCGCCAGCTTGGGGTAATCGGGCACGTTGACCCCGGTCGGTGACCACATCACCCGGTCCGGCGAGCGGTAAAACTCGATGAGACCGCCAAGATTTGGCGCCCGGTCCGTAAAGGACTGATCATTGATAGTGCTCTCGCGGATGAAGGTCAGGCCAACATGGCTTTTTCTCACATCAACGGTCTTGGAGGTTACGAACTGAGCATAGAGCCAGGCCGCCTTGGCCCGGTCAGAGGGCGTTGATTTGAAGAACGTCCACGAACCGGCGTCCTGATACCCCAGTTTCTGGCCATCTTCCCAATACGGGCCGTGTGGCGAGGGCGCCATGCGCCAAAGCGGTTTGCCCGCCTCGTCAACGGTGTTGTTGCCTTGTGATTTGGACTCCACCATCTTAGCGGTGAAGGCCGTATACCAGAAGATCTGCTGAGCTACATTGCCCTGGCTAAGCGAGGGAAGCGACTGATAAAAGTCATAGCTTGCAGCTCCGGGAGGCGCATATTGGCGCAGCCATTCATCCCATTTGCGAATGGCGTAGACCGCCGCGGGACCGTTCGCAGCACCGCCGCGGCTGACACTGGCACCAACCGGGTTGCAGGTGCCCGCTTCCATGCGAATGCCCCATTCATCGACAGGTATGCCGTTCGGCAGGCCCTTTGAACCGGCACCAGCCATTGACAGCCAAGCGTCGGTCATGCGCCAGCCCAGGTCAGGCGCGCGCTTGCCGTAATCCATGTGGCCATAGACCTGGACACCATCGATCTCCTTGACGTCTT
>QILX01000230.1 GCA_003232175.1 Hyphomicrobiales bacterium
GTCCATGACGTACTCGGGCTGGGTGCCGGGTATCGCCGCGATACCGATGCCTCAACCTTCACCGCCGAGGCCCATGTGGTCTATCTGCGCGAACTTCACCAAGGTGACACGGTTCATGTCACCTGCCAGATATTGGACGCCGACAAAAAACGCATCCACTCATATCTGGAACTCACCCACACCACCAATGGCTTTCTCAGTGCTGTTTCCGAGCAATTGCATCTGCATGTCGACCTGAAGTCCAAACGGGTGGCGCCGTTTCCCCAAGACATCTCCAATCGTATTGCCGCCATGACCAGGGCCCATCGCAACCTACCCAGGCCGCACTATATCGGCAGGGTGATCGGCATTGCCGGCAGAAGAAGCGGCAAGGTGCCAAATTGAAACACTATGAGCTGAATGTTGCGGCATCGAACTTGCTGACCGGAGGTCACCTGAACCGACCTGGGAAGCAAGGAGATCCATCGATGACAAACTGGTCAATTATCGAAAACCTAAACTGGCGCTGGGTTTTGTCGTTTATTATTCACCTGTTCGGGATCGGAGCCCTGATCCTGGCTCTATATGCTTCGGGAACCTCGGCGATGAATATTCTGCTTTAGGGGCAAAAGCCGGCACCAACCTCTTGCCATAGCGCTTTTTTCTAGCCCTCGCCTTCCGAATCCTTATATTCGGACATATGGTGAACGCAACTTCCGACCCCTCGCCCCTGCCCCCAGGACCAAAACCGGGCGGCATTGCCGAAGCGGCACTGGCCCGGCGAGCCGCGCCTTACCTTGAATCTCTGAATGAGGGACAGCGCACCGCCGTTGAAGCCCTCGATGGCCCGGTGCTGGTGCTTGCTGGCGCCGGCACTGGCAAAACCCGGGTCCTGACCACCCGCCTGGCCCATCTGCTCAACACCGGCCGCGCCCGGCCCGGCGAAATTCTCGCCGTCACCTTTACCAATAAAGCCGCAAGGGAGATGAAGCTCCGTATCGGCGATCTGGTCGGCGATGTGGTCGAGGGCATGGCGTGGCTGGGCACGTTTCATTCCATCGGCGCCAAAATCATCCGCCGTCATGCCGAACTGGTCGGCCTCAAACCCGACTTCACCATTTTGGACACCGATGACCAGATCAGGCTGCTGAAACAATTGATCAAGGCCGCCGATGTGGACGAAAAACGCTGGCCGGCGCGGCAACTTGCCGGGCTCATCGATCATTGGAAAAACCGCGGGCTCAGCCCCGGCGACCTCAAAGCCGATGACGGATTTGCCTATGCCGGCGGCCGGGGCAAGGAATTCTACACCGCCTATCAGGCGCGCCTGAAAGTGCTCAACGCGGCGGATTTTGGCGATCTGATCCTGGAATGCCTGCGGCTCTTCCGCGAAAATGCCGATGTCCTTGCCCGCTATCAGGACCGCTTCCGCTATATGCTGGTGGACGAATACCAGGACACCAATGTCGCCCAGTATCTCTGGATGCGGCTATTGGCCCAGGGGCGCCAGAACATCGCTTGCGTTGGCGATGACGACCAGTCGATCTATGGCTGGCGCGGGGCTGAGGTCGATAACATCCTGCGGTTCGAGAAGGACTTTCCCGGCGCTCAAGTTATACGGCTTGAACGCAATTACCGCTCCACCCAGCACATTCTGGCCGCCGCGTCCGAACTGATCACTCACAATGAGGGCCGCCTGGGCAAAACCCTGCACACGACAAGCACCGACGGCGAACGGGTTCAGGTGCGCGGACTGTGGGATGGCGAGGAAGAGGCGCGGATGATCTCCGACGAGATCGAGGCCAAACATTCCAAGGGCCACAGGCTTGACCAGATTGCCATTCTGGTGCGGGCCAGCTTCCAGATGCGCGAATTCGAGGACCGCTTTATCACCGCCGATATTCCCTACCGTGTGATCGGTGGCCCGCGATTTTACGAGCGCCAGGAAATTCGCGATGCCATCGCCTATCTGCAGGTGACGGCCAATCCCGACAACGACCTGAAATTCGAGCGTATTATCAACACGCCCCGGCGCGGTATCGGACCCACCACGGTGGCGCTTCTGGCGTCAAGCGCCCGGGCCGGCGAAACCTCGATGTTTCAAGCGGCGCGGGACCTGGTCCAAACCGATGAAATCAGAGGCAAGGCCCGGACGACACTGGCCAGCCTCACCGCCGATTTTGTCCGTTGGCGCGGTCTTATCGATACCACAAGCCACACCGAGCTGGCTGAGATGATTTTGGAGGAATCCGGCTACACCGACATGTGGCAGCAGGATCGCTCCCCCGCCGCCGCCGGCCGGCTTGAAAACCTCAAGGAGCTCATCGGCCAGATGGAGGAATTCGACAGCCTGGCGGGGTTTCTCGAACACATTTCCCTGGTGATGGACACCGAGCAGGACCGCGACACCGACAAGGTCAATCTGATGACCTTGCATTCGTCCAAGGGACTGGAGTTTGACACTGTGTTTCTGCCCGGCTGGGAGGAAGGGCTCTTTCCCCACCAGAGGTCGCTGGACGAAAATGGCCGCGCGGGTCTCGAAGAGGAGCGCCGCCTGGCCTATGTCGGCATTACCCGCGCCAGACACCACGCCTGGATCAGCTTTGCCGCCAACCGGCGCGTCCACGGGCTGTGGGCCTCGGCCATCCCGTCGCGTTTTGTCGATGAGCTGCCAGCCTCGGCGGTCGACGTTGACACCGATGGGAATAGCGGAAGTGGCGTCGCGGCCAGCCGATTTGCGGCCCAGGCCGACCCCTTCTCCTCAACCTATGATACGCCGGGCTGGCGCCGGGCCCAGGCCAATCGCGGCGCATTTACGCCGGTTCCAACCCGTGCCGGCCCTCGCCGCGCGCCGTTGATCGAAGGTGAACTTGTCGCCTCCTCAACCGCCGCCGCATCGCAATTCAGCACTGGCACGCGCATCTTCCACCTCAAATTCGGCTACGGCACGATTTTGGCAGTGGATGGCAATAAACTGATGGTCGAATTTGAAAAAGCCGGACGCAAACGGGTGCTGGACAGCTTTGTTGAAGAGCATTCAACCGGTTAAAGGGCAACGAGCCGGTGTCGTTTCCATATGAATATTCGCTTTAGAATATTTAATTTTTCAATGTCCATATTTTCGGCGCATAAGATGGCGGGCCAGCCGTTTCCGTTCCTTTTCGGTAAGGCGGCCGGCAACATCGGCCATTATATTGCGAAACTGCCGCAAAGCATCGGATTCGGCGTCCGCTAAGCTTTTGAAAATTTTCTGATAATCTTCGTTTTGACCTTCGCGCAATGCCTCCCTGACGCGCTGGCGAGCCTGGCTGACAGTGCGCCGGGCTTGACGAAGTTCCTCCCGCTGGGTCTGAATTTCCGCAAAAATCTCCTGCCGCCGATTATTTGGAATGGCGCGAATAAAGCTTCGACTCTGGGCCCAGTCGTCCCCCGGCAGAAAACGGTCACCGCGCCCCCACTTGAAGAAGTGGCTGCCAATGGCGCCAAGAACCAGCAAATTCAGGGCAACCGAAACCACCAGGACAGCCTTCAACCACCGGCTCAACCTAGCGCGCGGCGGAGCCGGTGCCACCGGTGGCACCGCTCGGGGTTTGTCTTCTTCGCTCACAGCGGATCCTCATCTTCCGCCAGGTCAATCCCAATCAGAGCGTTGATAAAATTGGATTCTTCTTCCGATGAAACGGTCAAGCCGGCAACCTGACCAAATTCCGTTATTTCCGCATTTATAACATCGTAGCCTCCGACCCAGATACCGATAAGAAGCGAAGCGGCAAGAACAGCAACTTCGGGCAGATGGTCGGTGAATCCGGTAAAATACCTTGACCGTGGGCTGGCGCTGACAGTTGCCGATGTCGAAATGTCTACCAGTCGCCGATCTGAGACCTGCACGTCCAACATGATCTGCGATGTCTTTTCGGCTCTGGCCAAAATCACGCCGACAAGATTGGGATCAACCGCGGGGCAAGCCAGATCGTTCATGCCGCGATCAAGTGCCTGGTCGAGAGCGCGCGCGTCGGCCATCCAGTCCGCGCCGGTTTCGATTGCAGCGATGTCGAGCAGACCTTGCCGTTCGTCCGCGGGCCAACGGTGTGGGTCGGCACCATAAGCGGCTACAACCTGGGCCAATCTCTTGTCCGTGGGTTCAAATTTCATTCGCCCCATCCTCCGTATTTGCCGGTGCCGACATGGTACCCAGGGAGGCTGTGTCCAATAGCCAATACCGATCTGCCATCAACATTTGTTTCAGGCTTCGTCTTCCCCGTGCCAATAGCGATTCCATCGCATCGACGCTTATCCCCATAATGTCGGCCGCCTCGATATTGGTAAGTTCGGAATAATGGCAAAGCGAAATGGCCATTCGCTGTCGCGGCGCAAGTGCCATCATGGCCCGATCAATCAATGCCGAAGCATCACGCGATGCCAGCCCCGCATCGGGCAACGGCCCTCGATCCACCGGTTCGGGCGCCTCATCCAGGCTAACAGGACTTGACCGCCGCAAACGGTCAATGGCCAAATTCACCGCCACCCGGTGAAGCCAGGTGGTTAGCTTGGCCCTTCCAGGCTGCCAGAACGCTGCTCGTGACCACAACCGTAAAAACGTCTCCTGTACGATATCGTCGGCATCGCCGCCGGGGCCCAGCATGCGGCGGGCCGTTACGGCAATCCGCCCGCCATACCGGTTCAACAATTCACCCAGCGCTGCGTTTTCACCGCGCACCATCGCGGCGACCAGGTCATCGTCGGTCACTTCATCGCGACTGTTTCCCGAATTGCGGATCGACCTGCCCCGTTGTTCTTTTAACTCAGTCCAGGAGTTGGCGGGCGCCCAGTATAGAGGAGCAATTGACGAGGCCATCAGGCTTCACCAAGGACCCGGCGCCCGCCGCGGCAAACTACTCGGCGCCCCTGCCCCAGAATTCGCGCCGCAACTGTTTCAGACCCTCCCGGCGTTTCTTGCGCCATTCGCCCATCACCGCCCTGAATTCCTCTTTGGTGACTTTACCGTCCTTGTCGGTATCAAAGCGGGCAAACCGCTGTTCAACGCGGGCGGTCTGGTCGGCCTCGTTGATGACCCCATCTTCATTGACATCAAACCGGTCCATATATTTCTTGCGCCGCTCTGCCAGCCAAGCATCAATTTCAGCCCCGGTGACTTCGCCATCTTTGTCGGTATCCAGACTTTTGATCATGTGAACGGGCTTGCGCTTGGTTTTGGTGGCCTCCTCCCTTGTCACCACACCATCGCCATCGGCATCCAGTTTTTTGAAAAGACCCATCCCCATTCCACCGCCCATACCGTGGCCACGAGCTTTGGACATATTTTTGAATTTACCGCCGCCGTGAGGCTTGGCGCCATACCCCATGCCTCCCATCTCTCCCATTTTGCCCTTCTTGCCCATTTTGCCCTTCTTGCCCATCTTGTCCATTTTGATCTTGCCCTTCTTGCCCTTCTTGCCCATCTTGTCCATCTTGTCAGATTGTTGGTTTTCCATGCCGCCGCTATGGCTCTGGGCGCTGGCACCAAGGGTGTAAAGGCTGGAAAATCCAATCACAAAGGCTGCGACGAGAGTGGTTGAGGTTCGAATTTTCATGGGAACATCTCCGTTGACTTGGACCAAATGGTTCGTTTCTGCTGAGTTAAACGGGAGGGGCTGGCGGTTTCCGTCGGTGGGATAAAAATAAATTCCAACGCCTTTGCATGGTCAGGTGAATTTATCCTGCTTTTACCCGATGCTGGCTTTGAAAATGGCCCGCACCCTGGCCTGCAGTCGGGCGAGTTCGGCGCCTAGAGCTGCAAAGTCCGGCAGTTGAACCGCACGCGCCAGC
>QILX01000210.1 GCA_003232175.1 Hyphomicrobiales bacterium
GCCGCATGGCCAGCGCCTTCATCATCAGCCCCTCGCGCCCCACCCCGTAAAGCGCCAGGCGCCTCGCCTTGACGATTTCGTCCACCATGGCCTCGGCCTCTGAGGGGTCGATACGGGTCAGACCCGCGCTGATCTCTCCGCAAGCCGTCTGTGCCGCCGCGTTCCAATCCATCTCTTTTTCCCCGATCAGCCGCCCGATGCCTGTTGCAGCACCCCGTCGGACAGCGTGGTTTCAACCGCCTCTTCGAGCAACCCGGTCTCGGCCAACAGGTCCAGGATTGTATAACGTTCGCGGATAAACCGGCTGGCGTAGACCGTAGCTTTCAGCTGCTCCGCCGTAACTCCGATATCCGCCGCCTCAAAAACACTCCCCCCGGCGTGCAAGTGGCGCTTCATCTCCGCATTGCGCATCAGGTGGCCCGACAAACGCGACCGCAATGCCGGCCAGACATCCCTGAGCTTGTGGAGGCGGGCTTCCAGCGCCTCGCCGGCGATATATTTTTCTCCCATCTCGCGAACAGCCCGCTGGGAAATATTCGTCGAAGCAATGCGCTGGTGGATCTGGGCCCTGGTGCTTGGCCAATCGTCCATCCGCGCAACGGTTGCGGGAATATCCAGAGCGCTCAGATCCATCAGCCAGTCATAAAGTGCCAGCACAGTAGTCGTGCCGACAGCGACACAGGCTCCATGGGCAACCGGCTCGCCCCGGTGGGTCAGCTCTTCCATTTCCCACATATGAGCAATCTGGTGATCGGCGCCCGAGGCAGGGCGCGACGTGCCATGGAATTCCATCGCCAGACCGCAAAGACTGAGCCCGGTAAAAAGCCGGGCGGTGGCACCGATATCGCCCCTTGCCAAATCTTCGGGGCCGGCGAGAAACTGAGCTAAATTGCCCTGAACCAGCGGCCAGCTCACATCGTCCAGCGGCTCGATGCCTAAGGCATCGGCGATCAGCCAGTCTCCGCCGGCGGCGACCTTGCCCGCCAAGTCGCCATACCCCCACGCGGTCATCTGACGCGGTGCTGAGGCCAGTACATCAAGGTCGGCAAGGATCGCCTTGGGCGGGCGGCAGGCAATGGTGATCTTGAAACCATCGCGGGTCAGCGGCGCGCCGCCGGAACAGTAGCCATCCATGGAAGCCGCCGTGGCAATGGAGAAATAGCGCAAGCCCCTCTGGAATGCGGCAAATTTGACCAGATCGTTCATCACCCCGGAGCCCAGTGCCACAGGAACGGTACCGTGCCCGAGCCGCGCGGCAAAGTCGGACGCCAGCGCCACATTCGGCTTAACCCGCGGGTTTGCGGGCAAGACATGCAGCTCGACCTCAAGACCCCCGGCCCGTAAGCCGGCGACAGCGGCATCGCCGGCGGCGGCAAAGGCGGCCTCATCGGCAAACACCAGAGCCGTGTCGGCGTCAAAATTCCGCCGGCACATCTGGCCGGCTTGTCTCAGCACATCGCGCCCGACTTCGATCTCGGCGATATTCCGCGAACGCGCCAATGCTGTGGCAAGCGTCTCGTCAATGGTGTTTTGGCGGTTGTCCATTTTAAGGCTTTGCACCCGGCGAGGCGCCAGCGATCAGGGCCTGACCGTCGGCGTCAAACTGGTGCAGGCGTTCAGCGGCAATCCGCAAACCCACCGTGGCGCCGGCCTCGGTGGGCTCCTCACCGGCGGTCTTCACCACCAGATCGTCGCCAAGGGCGGTTTTTGTATATAAATAGCTTTCCCCCCCAAGCGCTTCCTTGACCCTGACGGTCACATCCAGATGTCCCCGTCCGGTTTTGGTCACGGCCAGATGTTCAGGCCGGATGCCGATGCGTACTGCGCGGGGATCGATGCTCAGGCCATCCAGTGGTCGGGCGGTGTCGGCGTCAAAAAAATTCATCGCCGGCGAACCGATAAAACCGGCGACAAAAATTGACGAAGGCCGGTGATAAAGGTCCAGCGGGGCTCCGATCTGCTCGATGCGGCCCTCATTGAGAACGACGATCTGATCCGCCATGGTCATCGCCTCCACCTGATCGTGGGTGACATAGATCATGGTCGCGCCGAGTTGTTTGTGAAGCGCCTCAAGCTCAATGCGCATCTGAATGCGCAATTTGGCATCGAGGTTAGACAAAGGCTCGTCGAACAGAAAAGCCTTGGGGTTCTTGACGATGGCCCGGCCAATGGCCACCCGCTGGCGCTGACCGCCGGACAATTGCGCCGGTTTGCGTTTGAGATAGTCTTCAAGTTGCAGAATGCGCGCCGCCTCGGTCACCCGGTCAGCCCGTTCCTGGGGCGGCACCCCACCGACTTTCATGCCAAACTCCATATTGGCGCGAACCGTCATGTGGGGGTAAAGGGCGTAGGACTGGAACACCATGGCGACATCGCGATCAGACGGCGCGATATTGGTGACATCCCGACCGCCGATTTCAACCCGGCCCGCCGAAATACCTTCAAGACCGGCAATAGCACGTAGAAGCGTCGATTTTCCGCACCCCGAAGGCCCGACAAACACAACAAACGCGCCATCAGGCACCGTCAACGATACATCGTAAAGCGCCTGGAACGAGCCGTAGAACTTATCAACACCGTCTAATATGACTTCCGCCAATACGGCTCTCCCCTTACGGTTCCATTTTTTGGAACTCGAGATTGCGGCCCGGACAAATTTCGATTGACACGCGGCCTATTTAATACATTTGTATGTGACGCGACACATTTGAATGTCAATCGATAAAATTCAATCGGGAGATAAAGATGAGATTGAAATCACTCTGCAGTTCTCTGGCGCTGGCGGCATCGCTTGGCCTAGGGGCTGGCCATGCAAGCGCCCAGATGGGCGACTGGACCCTTGAGAAGGCCGCAAAACCTTATGCGGGAACCTCGATCGACGTGGTTTTCCTGCTGCGCCCCGGTTATGAGGCGGCGGAAAAAATGCTTCCGGTGTTCGAAGAGAAAACCGGCATCAAGGTCAACATCATCAAGCATCCTTACGAAAATGCCCTCGGGGAGCAGGTGCGTGATTTTGTTGCCGGCGGCGATTTCGACATTGCGCTGATCGATCTGGTGTGGATCGGCAACTTTGCCGAAAACGACTGGATTGTTCCCATTGATAAATTCACCTCCAACCCCGACCTGAAAGACCCCGAGCTTGATATCGACGATTTCTTCCCCCTGGTGCTTAACGCTTTTGGCGGCTGGGACGGCAAGATTTACGGGCTGCCTTTCGACAATTATTCGGGCCTGCTCTTTTATAACTCCTGCATGCTCAAGGACGCTGGCTTCGACGGCCCGCCAAAGACCTGGGCCGACCTGAAGGATGTCTATGGCCCGGCCCTGACCAAGGACGGAAAATACGCCTTCGCATTGCAGTCCAAGCGCAATGAAACCCAGTCCGCCGACAGTTTCGCCCGCATGCTATGGCCCTTTGGCGGCTCGTTCCTCGACGCCAAATTCCGCTCTAATCTGCTTTCCAAGGAAAGTCAGATGGGGCTGAAATTCCGTCAGGATCTGATGAAATACATGCCTGAAGGCATTGTGGCCTATGACCACTCCGAGGCGGTGAACGCCTTGGCCCAGGGCGATGTGGCGATGATCACCGAATGGTCGGCGTTCTATTCCACCCTGAAAGACCCCGAAACCTCCAAGATCGGCGACTGCCTCGCCATCGCGCCCGAACCCATGGGCCCGGCGGGACGCAAACCCGCCCTTGGCGGCTTCTCTCTCGCCGTGACATCCCAGGCGGGCGAAAAAGAGCAGGCGGCGGCGTGGCTCTTTATCCAGTGGGTCACATCAAAAGCCAACGCCCAGCAGTACCTTGATCTGGGCGGCGTGCCGGCGCGTCAGTCGGTCTACAAAGTCCCTGGAAATGCCGAAAAATACGATTTCATTCCGGCACTGGTGGAAAGCTGGCAGGAAGGGGTCCCCGAATTCCGCCCCCGTTTCGCCGAATGGCCTGAAATCACCGAGATCGTGCAGGAATGGGGCACAAAAATCATGCTCGGCGACGTAACGACCGAAGAGGGCGCAAAAATCCTCGGTGAGCGCATGGAAGCGGTACTGGACAAGGCCGGTTACTATTCCGGCAAGAAGCCTCTGGCTCAGTAACGTCATACTTGCGGTTGACTTAAGGGGCGCATATTTGCGCCCCTTATTTATTGCCGCCGCCCACATCCGGAAAACCTCCATGCAAAGCCGCGCCACATTATTCGCTTTTCTCGGCCCCGCCGTGATTGCCCTGGCGCTGATCGGCATCGCGCCGTTGATCTATGCCGGCTATACCAGCCTGTATTTTTTCAAGCTCACCAAAATGCGCGATATCGAATTCATCGGCATGGAGAATTACGCCACGGTTTTGACCGACCCGGTGTTCTGGGAAGCGATGGGCCGCACCTTCACCATGCTGGTGATCGCCCTGCCGCTGCAGATCAGCCTGGGTCTTGGCATTGCACTGCTGCTGCATCGCCCCGGCCTTGGGTTTCTGAAAACCCTGACCCGGCTGAGCCTGGTGCTGCCCATGGCCACAACCTACGCGGTTGTCGGGCTTCTGGGTCAGGTGATGTTCAATCTGAAATACGGCGTCGTCAATCAGCTCCTCGGCTTTATCGGCATCGACCCGGTCAACTGGATTGGCGATCCCTTTAACGCCTTTGTCATGATCATCTTCTGGGATGTCTGGCAGTGGACGCCGTTTGTCGCCCTGGTGCTCCTGGCCGGGCTGACCACCGTGCCGGACGAAATCGAGGAGGCGGCGCGGCTGGAAACCAAAAGCTGGTGGGCGATCCTGGCCAATATCCAGCTTCCCTTTCTTGTCCCCGGCCTGGTGGCGGTATTGATTTTGCGTACCGCCGACACCCTCAAGCTGTTCGACATGGTGTTCACCCTGACCCGCGGGGGGCCGGGTTCGGCGACCGAATTGATCTCGCTGATGATCCAGCGGGTCGGATTTCGCGGCTTTGATCAGGGGCTGGCGTCGGCCCAGGCGATCATTCTTTTAATCATCACCATTGTACTGGCTCAGCTCTATATCAGGCTGCTTTACAGGAACGACCAAGATGGCCGTTAGATCAGACACAAGCCGCTCATTGTTCGCCCAGACGATGCTGCTGCTGGCGATCATCGTCTTCTGCGTCTTTCCGTTTTACTGGATGGTCACGACCTCGCTGAAAACCCAGATCCTCGCCCTGGAAAGCCCGCCGGTGTGGGTTTTCTCACCGACGTTTTCGAACTACGCCAAGGTGCTGTTCGACGATGCCGTGCTCGGCACGTTGGTCAATTCGCTCATCGTCTCGGTGTCCACGACCGTGCTCGCCATAGCTCTTGGCCTGCCCGCTGCCTACGCCCTGGCGCGCTTTGAGTTCCGCGGCAAGAAAGACCTGTGGTTCTGGTTCATCACCAACCGCATGATCTCGCCCATCGTCCTTGCCCTGCCGTTTTTCCTCATTGTCCGCAATCTGGGATTGTTCGACAAACACATCACCCTGATCCTGATTTACTATCGTCATCTGGATCTGCACCGATCAGTTCCGCTCCATCCCCAAGGACCTGGACGAGGCCGCGTCCCTTGAAGGGGCCTCGCAATGGCGGATTTTCAGTGCCATCTGCGTGCCCCTGGCCATGCCGGGAATTGCCGTGTCGGCGATATTCTCCTTCATTTTTTCATGGAACGAGTTGATGTTCGCCCTGGTTCTGACGCGCAGCAACGCCAAGACCGCGCCGGCGATGGCGGTCAGCTTCATGGAGGGCTACTCGTTGCCTTACGGCAAGATCATGGCGACCTCGACGCTGATTGTCGTGCCGGTGCTGATCTTCGCGTTGCTCGCCTCGCGGCAACTGGTGCGCGGCCTGACCATGGGTGCAGTCAAGTGAGGCCTTTGGCGGAATTCCCGGCTCAAGACCGCCGGAATATCCAGGTTCTACTGTCCGATATCGACGATACCATGACCACCGATGGCCGCCTGCCCGCCGCGACCCTGGGCGCGCTGGAGGACCTCGCTGCGGCGGGGATAAAAATTGTGCCGGTGACGGGGCGGCCCGCGGGGTGGTGCGATCACATTGCCCGCATGTGGCCGGTGGATGCGGTGATTGGCGAAAATGGCGCCATGTGGTTTTCCTACGACCGTAAAACCCGCAAGATGTTCAGCCATTTTGAAAAATCGGATCAGGAACGGACCCAGGACCGCGCCCGCCTCGATGCGCTGCAAAACCGGATACTGGAGGCAGTGCCCGGTGCCGGCATCGCGTCGGATCAGTTCTGCCGCATCGCCGATCTTGCCATCGATTTTTGCGAAGACGTCGATCCCCTGCCGCAAAACGCCATCGACAGGATCGTGGCGATGTTCGAGGACGCCGGCGCGGTGGCCAAGGTCTCATCGATCCACGTCAATGGCTGGTTTGGCAATTACGACAAGAAATCAATGACCGCCCACTGCATGTCGAAGCGCTTTGACCTCGACATCGCCGCTGACAACGCCAAGCTCGTCTTTGCCGGTGACAGCCCCAACGACCAGCCGATGTTCGAACATTTCATCCACAGCGTCGGCGTTGCCAATGTCCGTGATTTTGAACTCGACCACCCGCCGCAATGGGTGACGCAAAACCGGGCGGGCGCCGGCTTCGTCGAGCTTGCCGCAGCCCTGTTGCAGACGCGCTAATTGGCTGGCCGGACCAAATCCCTAACCATTGACCAGGAGGAGCGCCTGCTCGTCCGCATCGCCTGGGCCTGCGAGATCGAAGGCAACACCCAGGCCGAAGTTGCAAAGAGGTTCGGCATCACCCGGCTGCGGGTCAACAAGGCCCTTGGCCAGGCCCGCCGCCGGGGCATCGTGCGCATATCGATCAATTCGGACTACGCCCCCTGCGCCGAGCTGGAGCGCGACCTGACGGCCAGGTTCGGCCTCAATCGCGCCGAGATCGTCCCCAAACCGATGAATACAGCCGATACACAGATGATGGTCGGCATGGCGCTGGGAAACTATCTTTCCGGCATCCTGACCGATCCTGACCTCAAACTGTTTGGCATGGCATGGGGAAATACCCTGAACCTTGCTACCCGTTTCATGGCGCCGGTGAACCGCCCTGATCTTGAGATCGTTTCGGTCATGGGAGGGCTCACCAAGGCGTCGGACCTCAATTCTTACGAAATCACCCGGCGGCTGGCCGATATCTGCAATGCCGATCTGAGTTATTTCACTGTGCCGATCTATGCCAGCTCGGCCCAGAGCCGCGATATTCTGATCGCCCAGGATGTGTTTTCGGAGATCATCACAAAAATCCGTTCCGCTGATGCCATCGCCATGGCGGCGGGAGACATCTCCGACGCCAGCCTTTTGATGCGCGACGGACTGCCGACCGAATATTCCCCCGACGAGTTGATCGCCAAGGGCGCCGTGGGCGATATTCTGGGCTATATGCTCGACGCTGAGGGCGAGCTTGTCGACCATCCGATCAACAACCGGGTTATCGGCATTTCACTGGACGACCTTGAGGCCGTTCCCGATGTCATTCTTGCCGCCGGCGGCAGCTACAAGGTGGCGATCATGCGCGCCATCCTCGCCCGCGGTGTCATCGATACCCTGGTGACCGACGAAGCAACGGCGATCGCGCTTCTGTCTTAAGGCGCTTCCAGTACAAACTTTCGCGCTTCAGCCGGCGCAACACGACAATTTACTGACATCCATGTCAAAGGTCTGCGCCGCCAGTTTCAGTCCCTCGACCGTGGTCAGATAGGGGAATATCGTGGACCCAAGTTCCTCGTAGGTCATGCCCGCCTTGATCGCCATGGCGGCGGTCTGAATGGCATCGGCACCTTCGGGCGCCAGAATATGCGCGCCGAGCAATTTTTTGGTGTTCACATCGGCTATGAGCTTGATCAGTCCCCTTGTATCGCGCGCTGCAAGGGCTCGGGGGACATTATCCAGGGTCAGCAGGGAGGTTTTCACCGAATATCCGGCTGCCCGCGCCTGGATTTCGGTATATCCGACGCTTGCTACCTGAGGGTCGGAAAACACTACCGCCGGCATCGCGGTATTGTCGTAAACCAGGGTATCGGAATTCAGGGCGTTTTTCGCCGCGATTTTCGCGCCATACGCCGCCATGTAAACAAACTGGTCCCGGGCCGTCACATCGCCGGCCGCATAAACGCCGCTTCGGCTGGTGCGCATGTGCTCATCAATGGTGATGCCGGCGTTTGCTTCTGTCTTAATACCGGCGGCGGCAAGGTTCAGCTCATCGGTGTTTGGGGTCCGGCCTGTGGCGATCATGACCTTTTCCGCCACAATGGCCTCCAGACCATTCTCGCCGTTCACATGCAGATTGATCTTGCCGCCACTTTTATCGATGCGCTCATAGGTGATGCCGCTGACAATGGTAATGCCCTCATCTTCGAAATACCCCGTAAGCGCCTTGCCGATTTCCGGTTCCGCCTCGGGCAGCACGCCCCGGCGGCTGACCAGTGTCACCTTCACCCCGACCCGGGCGAAAATCTGGGCGATTTCCACCCCGATATACCCCGCGCCGATGATGATCATCGACCCTGGCAGGGATTTCAATTCAAGGGCGGTGGTACTGGTCAGATACGGCACGTCCTCAATACCTGCGATCGGCGGCAGAGCGGGCCGGGACCCCGTGGCAACGATGATCTTTCCCGCATCGATGGTTTTGCCGTCCACTTCCAGCGTGCCATCGGCTGTGAATGCGGCCCTGCCTTCCAGATAAGCCACCGAATTATACCCTGGCAAAATGTCGGAATATTTGGCTTTGCGCAATTCATCGACAAGGCTCTGTTTCTGACGAACCACCGCCTGCCAGTTGATCACCCGCGCTGAAGCGGAGATGCCGTCAAACCGGCTTGCCCTTTCCGCGATATGCAGTGTTTCCGCCGCGCGGATCAGCGCTTTTGAGGGCACGCAGCCAACATTCACGCACGTGCCGCCAATGGTTCCATGGCCTATCAGGGCCACCTGGGCGCCTTCGTCCGCGGCGGTGATCGCCGCTGAAAACCCCGCCGATCCGGCGCCGATAACGGCCAGATCATATGCATTCACGCTGCCAATATTTTTGATATCGCTCATATTATCGCTCCTGCCGCTCAAGATACGACTTGGCTCTTGGATGGCCGCAAATAAAATCCATAGATGGCCACAAGTGCGACGGCGACCAGAGAAATGCGCAAAGCGTATTTGAATTCAAGCCAGATCAGCACAGCAGAAAACGTCAGGGCTAGTACGGCGATTATGGTTTTTGGCGACATGCCTTTGTTGCCCGAGCGTAGATAAAACGCATAGGCGGTAACCCCGAGAGATGAGAACAAAAGCGGGAAAAGCACATAATCTAGCCCACCGATAAGCCCCGATAGCCCGACGCCGGCGAACAGAAAAACAAGCGCCGGTGTAAAGCAGCAAACCGCCGCGACCATGCTACCGATTACGCCCTTTTTCATCATTTTGTCGCCTTGCGCCGGCACGGTGTCTTCCATCTGGCTGATCCTATTCGTCTTTGATTATTTGAATTCGATTGTCCGGTCGCAACCTGGCTCTACGAGCCGCTGGCTCCACCGAACAAGGAGGATGGGTAGCCAACATCAGCGGTCGCTTGCTGAATTTTCACCAAAGTTGTTATTTCGTCATCAAATGTCACGGTGGCGGAGAGGTCAGCCATCGTAGCGGTCACAGAACTGACGCCGCTGACTGCCGATATCGCCGATTTAACAATATAAGGGCAACTGACGCAGGACATGCCCGGCACAGAAAGTTTGACGGTTTGCTCTGCTGCCATCGACCCATGGGAAACCAGCAGGGCCGAAAAGGCTAATGTGCCGAAAAGTAAATTTTTCATAAGGGATGATCCAGTCTGCTAGTAGAGGAAATATGGGACGACATAGGGCCAGACAAATGCAAGCCCGGCCAGGCCCGAGGCAAACCAAAGGCCGGATTTTACCAACCTGTTGGGCAGGGCGCGCGCGCACGCCTCTCCGTCAGCACATGGCGTTTTCGGCTTACGATAAACAAGCCAGTAGCCGTATCCCAGAAACCCAACTGTGATTAATATGAACACCGGCTGGTAAGGCGAAAGCGCGGTCAATTGCCCAATCCAGGCACCGCTTATCCCAAGACTGAAAAGCGTCAGTGGCAAAACGCAGCACGCCGATGCCGCGATCGCCCCCAGAATTCCGCCCGTTGCCGCGAATTTTGCCTTGGTGTCATCATCACCTCCGGTTCCTTCGCCGGCAGCCGCGTCGATAATCTCGCTCATAAATTTTCTCGCAATTTTTTATCTTGGTGCCTAAGCTAAAATCTGTAGCTACTACAGATGCAAGAGATATTTTTATGAAGCCAATCACAAATAGAACAGGCTACGCCATCGGCGAACTTTCAACCCAGACCGGGGTGAAAATCGAGACCATCCGCTACTATGAGCGCATAGGCATCATGCCGGTACCGGACCGCACCCAAGGGGGAAACCGGCAATATGATCACGAGCAGCTCAAGCGCTTGTTTTTTGTCAGACGTTGCCGGGGTCTGGGATTTAGCCTCGATGAAATTCGCGCACTTCTGAAAATGGTGGACGCCCACGATTTCACCTGCAGCGACGTCCACGACATGACCATTGCCCATCTTGAGAACATCAAAGCCAAGCTCGCCGACCTTAAGCGCCTTGAACAGGTACTGAAAAAAATGGCGTCCGAATGCTCAACCGGCGACGTGCCGAACTGTCCGATTATCGACACGCTGTTCGAGGC
>QILX01000263.1 GCA_003232175.1 Hyphomicrobiales bacterium
TCGTCGTCCCACGCGGCGTAGGGCGTTTTACATCTAGAAGACGGCACTGGCCGCAAAGAGGGCCTGCACAATGATGCATTCAGTGGTTGACCGTATTTTGCGGAAGCCCGCTGGCTAATTCTTCACTGCACACTCAATCCGTCCATATTTTCGAACCGTCCCTGAACCGCCCAGCCCCCGACATCGCCGATGATTTCGGTCACCATGATTTGCAATTCGTTGTCGCCCTTTTTTAATGGAAGGTAAACCGCGTCGTTGTAGCCGACGGTTCCAAGGAAACGATAATCTCTGGAACGAAACCGGTCGCTGCCGCTGAACATTGGCTGGCCATTGAGATAGACGGTTGCCATGTCGCTAAAGCCAAATTCGAACTTCTTGGTCTGATCGAATTCAGATTTGATGGTGACTTTGGCAAACACAGATTCCTTTCCCTTCGCCGTCCCCTGGACCCGGGCAAGATTGGTCATTCCAGTTTTTCCTGCGGCAAGTGCTTTATAGGACAGGCTGGCTATCATGTCTTTTGACAACATGGCACTGCCATCGACGGAATTGCGGTCGAACGAATTTGACACCTGCCAGGACATCACTGTGCCATTTTTCGCCGGAATTTCAGGGACCGGGGTACCGACAATGTCAACATTGTCCATTGGCTTCACGGAAAAATTTGCAAAATATGCCGGGCCGCCAACACTAACGCCCCACAGACCAACGCCGCCAGATTTTACATCGCGTTTGAGAGCGATGGTCACAGCCGGTTTGCTCATGTCGTCAATGTAGATATCCGCCAGTTTGCCGGAAACCACCAGCTTGATATGCATCCATTTGTTGAATTTATATTTTGTCGCGGCGCTGTATTGGGGCCCATAATAAAGCTGCCAGGCTGAGGCGCGGTTATAAACCGGAACATACTGGTTTGCGTCCGGGTTACCCGACTGGTGGGGGCGCATGTAGAAGTTTTCAAAGTTGCCGGGTTTTTGGGCCCGGAAACGAATTCCGGCAAAGGTCCGCGTTTGGCCAAATGATACATCATACTCAATAATACCATTGGTAAACGATGCGCCCTTGACCATCGCGGCACCGAAACCAAACGGCTTACCCTCCGGCCGTACGCCGAGTTTTATGGCTTTTTTCCCCTGGTGATCGACAATTTTTGTATTGCCGATGAAGTTCCACTTATCTGCGTCAAAGGGAATGATTTCGCCCTGCGGTTTTACTGTTTCCGCGACGGAGTTGGGTATGGTGACCAAGTGCAGGCCAACAATAAGCCCGAGTACAAGCGCAATTCGCAAAGGCAGGGTTTTCATATCCGAGGTCTTTCCAAGCTGAGTTAGCGACACATTCAGAGCTAGATTTAACGGAATACGGTTGTTGCTAAAAGAGTTGGAATGTGGTTTTCAGTGTTCCATGAATGATACAAATGTCGATCTATCCTCGCTAAACATGTTTGCAGCGGTCGCCAGCCATAGCAGTTTTCGCAAAGCAGCAATCGAGCTGGCCATGCCTGTCGCAACGCTCAGTCGGAAAATTTCAAAACTCGAGGACACCCTGGGAACGCAGCTGTTTCAGCGCACGACCCGCACTGTGATTCTAACCGAGATGGGCAAGAAACTTTTAGAGGATACCACCGACCCCCTGTCAAAACTTGACCGGGCAATCGCGCGCGCCACCCACCAGCCCGACACGATTTCGGGCCTGGTGAAAATTGCAACCACATACACCCTTGCGGAAACCAACATCCTGCCGTTGTTACCCAAACTGCGCCGTGACTGGCCGGAAATCCGGGTTCAAATCCTATTGGATGAGGATGTGGTCGATATTCGCACAGAACGTGTTGATTTCGCCGTCAGGGCCGGCGAGCTGCAGGATCCATCACTCATTGCCCGCAAAATATGTACCCACCGCTTCATTCGCTATACAACACCCCACATGCAAAATCAGCCTGACCCCGGTTTTGTTACCTACGGCAAAATGTTGCGGGATTCGAACCTTCCCGCTGTTGAGGTCAAAGACATCCGAATGGTTCTAAAACTGGTATTGGCCAATCAGGGTGAAGCATGGCTGCCTGATGCGCTGTGCCATGATTATGAGCGACGCGGAGACCTGATCAGGATCACAGGCGCCAAGATATTTGCATTCAATGTTTCTCTGGTTTTCGGGTCGAAGAAGTTCATCCCCAAGCGGGTGCGATATGTGATGGACGCTATCATTGAGCATGCCAATCAATTCTCCAGACTCAGTCAGGACTACCAAATGACTGAACCCGCCCATTGAGCAACCGTCTTTCCCGCCCGCACAAAGACCGCTTGATGTGGGCGTTTCACGACTGGACGGTACCGGCCTGCTCCCCAAGATTCACTTATCAGCATCGCGCCTTAAGTTCTTAGTGAAACTTTGTAGTATCGCAAACCTTGCTTCACCCGCCATTGTTGTAAATGACCGGCGCCCAGGCCATCGCCCAAACCTATTGGGTCAATTGACACTCACAATAATATAACGGTACCGTAACGAAAATACGGGATAACCGACCCATGGCAGCTGAGCCTAACCCGCAAGGGGCCCTGCATTTCTGGCATCACGTCGCACTTGATACCGTGCACGATGACGACGCCGACCTTTCGGCCCGTCAGCTGGCGATCCTGCTCACCATCTACCTTGAGACACCACCCCACACGGTACGGGGTCTGGCCGGCAAGCTGGGGGTCACCAAACCGGTCATCACCCGGGCGCTGAACACCCTTGGGGTCATGGGCCTTTGTGCCCGTCGGCGCGATCAGTCCGACAAGCGCAATGTATTGATAAGGCGCACGGTCGACGGTACGCTTTATCTTGATCGTCTGGCGGCAAATCTGGTGAAAAATGCACATCGGCTGACCGCCTGGAATGGGTAGGACCATGGACACCGACCGGCTTGACCCGCGAACCAACCCCTACCGGCCCGATCTGGCCGCTACCGCCTTGCGTCATGTCGTCGCCGCGAGCCGCTATGTCGATCCAAAACCGATGGAAGTCGTCGCCGATCTGGCCCCGGTCCTGGCCGAGCCCAACCCCGACGCCAGACTGGAGACCGAAGCGCTTTTTGGCGAAAATGTCGCGGTTTTCGAGGACCGTGACGGCTGGTCCTGGGTGCAGTTGGGCACCGACGATTATATCGGCTATCTGCACAGCTCCGCCCTTGGCCCGCCGAAGGCTGGCAAAAGCCATAAAGTCAGTGCCCTTCGCACCTACAGATATTCACGGGCCGACCTCAAATCACCGCGCCTGGGTCTCCTGAGCCTGGGGTCGCCCGTATCGGTCACGGGCCGGACAGGCGAATATTGCGAAATCTCCGGCGGCGGCTTTGTCCATAGTGGCCATGTTTGCAAAATTGACCACGCCGAGACCGATTTTGTGGCGGTGGCGGAGCGCTTTGCCGGCACGCCCTACCTCTGGGGAGGACGCAGCAGCATCGGGCTGGACTGCTCGGCCCTGGTCCAGCTCAGCCTTGGCGCCTGCGGTGTTCCCGCACCACGCGACAGCGACATGCAGATGAACCTGGGTGCGGGCGTACCTGTGCCCGGGACCGATGGCCACGACCTCGTCCGTGGCGATCTGGTGTTCTGGCGCGGCCATGTGGGGATTATGACCGACAAAACGACATTACTTCATGCCAATGCCGACGCCATGGAGGTGGCACGGGAACCTCTTGCCGAGGCGGCAAACCGCATTGGCGGCACGGGCCTTCAGATCATTGGTGTAAGACGACTTCATGCCGCATCCGACCTATAAGGACCTTTCCGTTTGAGCCTTCTCTCCGATCCCGGGCGGCAACTGGCGCCCGCCTTGAGCCCTGAGGCGCGGGCCCTGCCGGACAGCGGCATCATCGACGTGATCAAATACGGCGCCGGGCGGGCGAACCTGGTTCCGCTTTGGGTTGGGGAGGGCGATTTGCCGACCCCGGAATTTATTACCGCCGAAGCGGCCCGCTCCCTGGCAGCGGGCGAGACGTTTTATACCGATCAGCGCGGCATCCCCGAATTACGCGAGGCCCTGGCCCAATTCCATCAGCGCCAGTTCGGTGGCAAATTCGATGCCGACATGTTCCTGGTCACCGGGTCGGGCATGCAGTCCATTCAGATTGCCATTCGCGCTGTTGCCTCAAAGGGCGATGAAATCGTACTCCCCTCCCCCACCTGGCCGAATTTTCCCGCCGCGGTAATCTCCCAAGGCGCGGTGCCGGTTGAAGTTCCAATCGGATACGCCCAGAACGGCTGGAAGCTTGATATCGGCCGGCTCTTTGATGCCGTTGGGCCCAAAACCCGGGCGATATTCGTCATCTCGCCGGGAAACCCGACCGGCATGGTCATCAGCCAGTCGGAAATGGCACAAATCATCGACTTCACCCGGCGTCACGATCTCTGGCTCATCACTGACGAAGTTTATTCGCGATTTTTTTATGGTGACGGGCCGGTACCAAGTTTCTGGCATGAGGTCGAGCCCGGCGACAAGGTGCTGTTCACCAACACATTTTCCAAAAACTGGGCCATGACCGGCTGGCGCGTGGGGTGGATCGCCGCGCCCCCCGAACTTGGCCAGACGCTCGAAAATATCATCCACTACAACACCTCAGGTGTAGCCAAATTCATGCAGCGCGCCTGTGTCGTGGCACTGGAGGAGGGTGAGGATTTTATTGCCGCGCAAGTGGCGCAGGCCAAGGCGGGCCGCCAGATCGTCGGTGAGGCTCTTGCCGGGTCCAACCGGGTGCGCTATGCGCCGCCCGACGGCGCGTTTTACGGGCTTTTTGGCGTGGACACAGAGCCGGACTCACGAACCCTGGCGTTCCGGCTTATCGACGAAATCGGCATCGGCGCTGTCCCCGGCAGCGCATTTGGTCCTGGCGGCGAGGGTTTTGTCCGCATCTGCTTTCAGCGCAATCCGGCCCAGTTGACAGATGCCATGGGTCGCATTGCGGATTGGTTGAAGAGGTAACGGTCATATTCGGCACCCATCTGGGGCTTTTGGGAAATCACGGTCTTGGTGCCTAACCGCACGCCGGGGGGGCACGCCATAAGAACATTCACCGGGTTGACCGAGGGGCAATGCTCGGTCTGCCAAAACCTATAATGTTCCAGATCCGAGGCGTGATTTTTTTCGACCATGTAATCAATATTACATCTTATAATTGCTGAAATTAAGTTACTACTACCATACCGCACTACGAACACCCGCCCCAATACATCATCTTTTTCTTACCGTTAACTTTTCGTTAACCCAGCCCCACCCTAATGTGGGCGGAAGCTCCAACACATGAACGAGGCGGCATTGGGCGCAG
>QILX01000182.1 GCA_003232175.1 Hyphomicrobiales bacterium
CGGGGCTGATGAACAAGATGGACGGTGAGCCCAATTTCGCCCTCATGGCCCAGGCCAGGCGGCAGGGGCGGACCACGACCCTGGATGTGTTTGCCGCCACCGGCGATGATATGGCCCTGATCGGCGGCCTGTTGCCCAACACCGATTATTTCCTGCCGTCCATAGAAGAGGCCCAGGCCCTGTCCGGCCTGTCGGAAAAAGCCGATATCGCGCACTATTTCATCGATCTGGGCGCAAGGGCCTGCGTGCTGACCCTCGGCGAAAAGGGGGCCTATTACCACCATTCAAACGGCACGAACTTCCATATGCCCGCCTTTGATGTGCCGGTGGTGTGCTCTTGCGGCTGCGGGGATGCCTTTAATGCCGGTTTTGCCACCGGCCTTCATGCCGGGCTTGACGCGGAGATGACCGTGCGCCTGGCCCAGGCCAGCGCCGCCCTCAATGCCACCGGTCTCGGCAGCCAGGCCGGGTGGAAAGTTTTGAACACACACTGGAATTCGCCCGGAGCTTTCCGATGAAAATCCCGGAGGATTAGGTCGAAAATGTTGTCAGGCCAAGGCTAACAATGGTATCTGAACTTGAACAATTGAAAGATGAGGGTGCCCGATGAGCCAAAACAATTTTCCCCGCCTCCACAATGCCATGTGGCCCGGCCTGGTCGGCAAGGGGCCGGACTCCGAGCCGCCCATCGATCTGGATACGATGCTCGATCTGACGGTGGCGACCAAGGTGGATGGCCAGAAATTCGATGGCGTCGATCTTTTCCTCGCCGACCCCCATACGTCCATTGATGCCACCGACGACGAGATCAAGGCGCTTGCCGACAATATCGGCGGCCGCGGCCTTGTGGTCGGTTCCGCCGTGGCGCCGGTGTGGCCGCCGGTGGGGGGAGGGGCCGCCATGGGCAGCGCCGAGGAGCGGCAGCAATTTGTCACCATGGTCGACAAGGCCTGCGCCATCATGGCCAGGCTGCGCGACCTGGGGGTACGTTCATATGGCGTGGTGCGCATTGACAGCGCCTCCGGTGTCCAGGACTGGGCCGCCGACCCCGCCGCCAATTCCAAGCTGATCGCCGAGACTTTCGCGAGGGCTTGCGATGTCGCCGAGGGCCATGGCGAGCGGCTGGCGGTTGAGGGTGAAATCTGCTGGGGCGGAATGCACAGCTGGAAGCACATGGTCGATCTGCTCGAAGCCGTCGGTCGGCCCGGAACCTTGGGATTTCAGGCCGACATGGCCCACACGCTGCTCTACACCATGGGCTACAACGCGCCCGAACACAGATTACTGCCCAAGGACTATGACTGGTCGGACCGCTCGGTTCTGACCGACGCTCTTACCAAGTTGACCGACGCGCTTCGCCCCTGGACCATAGATTTTCACGTGGCCCAGAATGACGGCACGGTTAAGGGCAGCGGCAGCCACGACAAAACCGGGCGTCACTGCATGGCCCGCGACCCCAATGGCCGATTGGATATTACCGCCGATGCCGGTTTGTGGCTCAAGGGCGCTGATGGCCAGCCGACCAAAGCGATGCAGCATATCTGCTGGGACGGTTGCATGTTTCCCAATGCCGACATGATGAAAGCCACTACCTGGGAAGATGTATTGGGCGCCATGATCAAGGTTCGCAATGCCCATGGTTGGTCAGGATAATTAGCGGAAGGCAAAAAATGGCAAAGAAGAAACTTCGCGTTGGGCTCATCGGATATGGCTTTATGGGCCGCACCCACGCCAATGCCTACAAATCTGTCGGCAATTTTTTTGAGTCCGGCCATGAGCCCGAACTCACCGCCGTCTGTGCCCGTGACGGGACCCGGGCCAAGGCATTCGCCGAACAATGGGGCGTCAAATCGGTCGAGACCGACTGGCGGAAAATCGTGGCGCGGGACGATATCGACCTCATCGACATCGCCAGCCCGAACGATACTCATGAAGAGATCGCTATCGCCGCCGCCAATGCCGGCAAGATGGTGGCTTGTGAAAAACCTTTGGGGCGCAATGCAGCGGAATCCCGCGCCATGGTCGCCGCGGTCGAAAAGGCCGGGGTCGCCAACATGGTCTGGTACAATTACCGCCGGGTGCCGGCGGTTACCCTCGCCAAGCAGCTGATCGACGAAGGCCGCCTGGGCCGCATCTTCCACTACCGCGCCAAGTTCCTCCAGGACTGGACCATTGCGTCCGATCTGCCCCAGGGGGGAGAGGGATTGTGGCGGCTGGACAAGCAAGTGGCCGGCAGCGGCGTCACCGGCGATCTTCTGGCCCATTGCATCGACACCGCCATGTGGCTCAACGGCGCCATCGACAGCGTCTCGGGCATGACCGAGACCTTCATCAAGGAACGGGTTCACAACGTCAAGGGCGGGGTGCAAAAGGTCACCATCGACGACGCCAGCGCCTTTCTCGCCCGCTTTGCCAACGGGTCCTTAGCGACTTTTGAGGCGACGCGCTACGCCCGTGGCCACAAAGCGCTTTACACATTGGAGATCAATGGCGAGCACGCCTCGATCTTCTGGGACCTGCACGACCTGCATCGCCTGGAATTTTTCGACCACAAGGACGAGGGCCGGACGCGCGGCTGGCGCTCGGTGCATATCACCGATGGCGATCACCCTTACATGGACCGCTGGTGGGTGCCGGGACTGCAGATCGGTTATGAGCACACTTTCATTCATCAGGTGGCCGATTTCCTCAAGGGCCTGGACGAGGGCAAACCGGCGGCGCCGACTTTCCGCGATGCCCTGGCGACCGATCTTGTCACCGACGCGGTGCTCAAATCGGCGGAAACCGGCAGGTGGGAGCGCGTAGCATGAAAATCGGGTTCTGCATGTTGTTATGGACCGGCATGGTCGATGACGGCCACCGGCCGATCCTGGAGGACCTCAAGGCCACCGGTTATGACGGTGTCGAGATCCCGGTCATGGGGGGCTCGCCGGAGGACTATGCCGCGATTGGCCGCACCCTTGACGATATCGGCCTTGAGCGCACCGCCATCTCCATACTGCCGACACTGGAGCAAAACCCGCTTTCAGACGATCCCGCGACCCGGAAGGCGGCGGTGGAATATATGCGCTGGGCGCTTGAGTGCACCCAGAGCCTGGGCGCTGTCCAAATCGGCGGCCCGCTGCACCAGACCCTTGGCCATTTTACCGGATCGGCGCCAACGTCCCGCGAACGTGCACTGGCGGTGGACTTTCACCGCGCCGCCGGCGAGCTGGCGCAGGCCCGTGGCGTCACCATAGCGCTGGAAGCGGTCAACCGTTTTGAGTGTTATTTCGCCAATACCATGGACGACCTGTGCGCCCATGTCGCGGCGGTGAACCACAAGGCGATCACCGCCATGTACGACACATTCCATGCCAATATCGAGGAAGCCGACCCCATTGCGGCCTACACCAGAAACGCCGCCCACGTCACCCATGTACATATTTCCGAGAACGACCGCGGCGTGCCGGGGCGCGGTCATATTCCCTTCGCGCAGACGTTCTCCGCCCTCAAACATGCCGGTTACGACAACTGGCTGACCATCGAGGCCTTTGGGCGCGGGCTGCCCGAACTGGCGGCGGCGACAAAAGTGTGGCGTGATTATGCGGAAAGCCCCGAGGCGGTTTATCGCGAGGGTTACACGACAATCCGCGAAGGGTGGGATGCGGCCTGAGCGCGCGCCTACAAAGGATGGATGCCGTCTTTGTAGGTGCGCATGACCAGGCGCTCCTCGCCTTCGAGCACCAGACAGGTGAGGATTTGCGACGAAAACGCCATTGTGTCGATGCCGATGCGGTTGAATTTCACCACCGGCTCAGATGCCGGCGTGTGACCGTGAACAACCATCGGGCCGAAGCTTTTGTCATGGTTGAGAAAAATATCGCGTATCCATAAAAGGTCGTTTTCGCGCTGGTCATCCAGTTCGACACCGGGGCGAATGCCGGCATGGACAAATAGATAATCGCCTTCGCGATGGCTAAGCCCGAGGGTCCTCAACCATAGCGCAACCTCATCGGGCAGGGCCTTGGCCAATCTTGCCGACGCCGCCCGCAAGGCCTTCGCATCGGCCCTGAAATCCGGCGGCTCGACACCATAGGATCGTAAAGTCTGCTCGCCACCGCAATTTGACCAGCCGGGCCAGGCCGCCACCGGATCGTCGAGGAATTGCAGCAGCATCAGCTCATGGTTGCCCTTGAGAAAAATAACATCAAAACCGTCAGGCTCAAACTCTGCCAGCCGGGCCAGCACCCCGGCAGAGGACGGCCCGCGATCAACATAATCGCCAAGGCCGATCACCCCGATCGTGCCTTTCGGCGGCCTGGCCACAAGATCGTTTTCGATGCGGATCAAAATGTCATCAAGCAGATCAAGCGTGCCGTGAATATCGCCAATGACATAAAGCCGCCGCCCCGGCGGCAGCCGGGCAGGCGGTGATGGCTGCTCCACCGGTCGCCGCCTAAAGATCATTTTGTTGCCCTGAATGCCGATTAGCACCTTCAAGCAGAAGCTTCAGGGCTTCGACAACGGCAAGGCGACGGATAGCGATGCGGCCCGGATCGTCAAAGCGGTGCACCGAATGTCTGATTGGTCCGGCTGATGTGGCGCAGGCAAAATGCACCAGGCCCACGGGTTTTTCCGCACTGCCGCCGCCGGGCCCCGCAATGCCGGTGACGGCGACGGTCAGACCGGCATCGGAATTTTCCATGGCGCCGGCGGCCATCGCCCGCGCCACCTCCTCGCTGACGGCGCCATGCCGCTCGATCAGCGCCGCCGGCACTTTCAGCATCCCTACTTTGGCGGCATTTGAATAGGTGACAAATCCACGGTCAACAACGGCGGATGAGCCGGCGATATCGGTGAGAGCGGCGATGACCAGTCCCCCTGTGCAGGATTCAGCGGTTGCCAGTTTCAATCCCCGCGCCATCGCGATCTTGAGGGTCTGTGCCGCCAGAGCGGAAATTTCATCGTCCATGGTCGGGTTCATCATATTGATCAACGGGTACCGGTATTTCCTTGCGAGGCCGCGATGCAGGGTTTAGTTTGCCCAACTGGAGTGCAATAATTTTTGTGCACAAAATTCAGGCAAATACATTGCCTCCTCACCCCGGACAGGTCAATCAGGTGGACACCATTACCATAGGCGGCGTCAAGCTAAAGGGCCAGGTGCTGCTGGCACCGATGTCGGGTATTACCGATGCCCCCTTTCGCCGTTTGGCCCACCGGTTCGGCGCCTCCATGGTTGTCTCTGAAATGGTGGCGGGGCACGATCTTGCCAATGGCCGGCCCGATACGTTGCGCAGGACCCTGGGCAGCGGCGACGTCGATCCCTTTGTCGTGCAGCTCGCCGGTCGTGATCCCGAACCAATGGCGCTGGCCGCTCGTATCGCCGAGGATCTGGGTGCCGATATCATCGATATCAACATGGGGTGCCCGGCCAAGAAAGTGACGGGCGGTCTTTCCGGCTCGGCCCTGATGCGTGAACCGGACCGGGCTCTGGCGCTGGTCGCGGCGGTACGTGGCGCGGTTTCGGTGCCGGTGACAGTGAAGATGCGCACCGGCTGGGATGATCAGAGCCGCAACGCGCCGGCACTGGCAAGGGCGGTCGAGGCCGAAGGTGCCGCGAT
>QILX01000010.1 GCA_003232175.1 Hyphomicrobiales bacterium
GCAAATCGACGTGACCGCTTTTGACCGCAGCCTTGGCGACGCCGCCGCAGTTTTCGACGGCGCTGCCGCGCGCGGGCTCAAGCTTTCGATGGTCAATCTGGGAGGTGGCTTTCCGGCGCAATATAATGGCAAAATTCCTCAACTGAGGGAATATGCCCAAGCGATCTCAAGGTCGTTCCAGCGTCATTTTGGCGACAGCAAGCCCCAGATGATCATCGAACCGGGGCGGGGGCTGGTTGCGGATGCCGGCACTATTCGCACTGAAGTGGTATTGATTTCCGTTAAATCCCCGACCGATCCGCGACGCTGGGTTTATCTGGATATTGGCAAATTTGGCGGCCTGTCGGAAACGATCGGCGAAGCCATCCGCTACAACATTAGCGCCCCCCGCCGCTCCGGCCCCACCGGCCCGTGCATTCTTGCCGGTCCAACCTGTGACAGCATGGATGTGCTTTACGAGAAAAACCCCTGCGAGCTGCCCTTAGCACTAAAAATCGGCGATAAACTTCTGATTGAATCCACCGGGGCCTACACCGCCAGTTACGCTTCGGTCGGTTTTAACGGTTTTGCGCCATTGAGGACCTATATAATTTAGGACCTGCGGACATCAAGCCAAATCACCAAACCGTCTCGCAACCGTGAATTGCACTGATCCGGCGGTCTGACTATGTCTGGGAAACTCAATATTCAATCGCGCCTCGCCGTGCTGGAACCGGAGACTGACATGCTGATCAAACAACGCCGACCTTGGGACCTGCCAGAAAGCCAGGTGACCGATGAAGCCGATTTTCTAAATCGGCGCCAGATTATTGCCGCCGGTGGTGGCCTTCTTGCCGCAGGTGCGTTGGGGTTCAACGCCCGCGCCCAGACCGACCCCTCCGCTGGTCTTTATCCCGCCGCCCGCAACACCGCCTATACCATTACCCGCGACCTCACCCCTGAAGAGGTCAATTCCACTTACAATAATTTTTACGAATTCGGCTCGTCCAAGAGCATTTCCAAGGCCTCCCAGGCGCTGCAAACGCGCCCCTGGGAGATCACAATCGACGGCGAGGTCGAAGCCGAAATGACCCTTGGGATCGATGATCTGCTTAAAAAGGTTACGCTTGAGGAGCGGCTTTATCGGCTTCGCTGCGTCGAAGCCTGGTCGATGACCATTCCGTGGACCGGATTTCCGCTCTCCAAGCTGCTGGAGATCGCCAAGCCCTTATCGTCGGCGAAATACGTGCAGATGCAGACATTTGAGAACCCCAAGGTCGCCCGCGGTCAGCTTGCGGTGTGGTATCCGTGGCCCTACACCGAGGCCCTGACTATCGAAGAAGCTGCCAACGATCTGGCATTCATGGTCACAGGCGCCTATGGCAAACCGGCGGCGAAGCAGTTCGGCGCGCCGATCCGGTTGGCCGTGCCGTGGAAATATGGCTTCAAATCAGTGAAGTCGATCGTCCGGTTTTCTTTCCTCAAGGAGAGGCCGACGACCTTCTGGGAGGAAATCAACGCTGGAGAATACGGCTTCTGGGCCAATGTGAATCCAAAATTCGACCACCCCAGATGGAGCCAGGCGACAGAACGTGTTCTGGGCAAGAACGAGCGGATACCAACGGTGATTTTTAACGGCTATGGCGAACAGGTCGCCGATTTGTACAGCGGCAAGACGGAGCGTAAGTATTTCATGTAGCCATCCCTGGACCACTTTGGTCAAAGCGGTCTGACCGATTCTGAATTTAAGATAAAAAAAACGGCCGGGCCTTCGCTTTGAAGATCCGGCCGAAGTTTTTCTCCAGACATTGAGGGAATGCCTGAACGGGACCCGTGTGTCGATCCCTAAAAGCGAAAGGTTCTAGATGGGGAGGGAGGACCGTCTTTCGCTTTCCAGACCAAAATAAGGCCTGTCACGATACATTTGTTGTGCTGAGTATAAATATGCAAGGCAGTTGCTTGCATAGGCGTCATGCGTGTAGCGCATAGGTCAGAACGCCCAGCTCCGCGCTTTGGAAACCAAAAACTCACAAAACACCGATATGCGCTTGGAATTCCTCTGTTCTTCGGCATAGACCAAATAGGTGTCGTACTCTGGAGCCTTGGCCTCGAAGGAGACCCGCACCAGGTCGGAATTCGTCCCGATGATGTAATCGGGCAACATGGCAATGCCGATTCCCTGGACAACAGCCTGCTTCAGGCCATTGATGTCATTGATTCGCAAAACCGCCGAACGCGGCGATTTTTCGCTTCCCGCCGTGGTCAGCCAGTTCATCGATCGTAAATAAGCCGGCGGATTGCCGTAAATCAGCAGCTTGTGGTGATCAAGATCGGCCAGTTTTTCCGGCACGCCATGGCGTTTGATATAGTCCGGTGAGGCGTAGATATGAAAATGTACCGTAAACAGCCGACGCTGGATGAGATCGGACTGCACTGGCTGACGCAAACGAATGGCGATGTCCGCCTCCCGCATGGTGAGGTCGAGTTCGGCATCAGTCAGCAAAAGCTCCAACTCGATATCGGGGTATTGCTCGACAAATGCCTTGACCCTGGGGGTCAGCCATACCGACCCCAGCCCAACAGTCGTTGTTACCCGTAGCGGCCCTGAGGGAATGTCACGGGTATCGGTCAGCCGTACCCTGGCGGCCCGCAATTGCTCCGATATTTCGCGTGCTGTGCGAAGCAACAACTCGCCCTGCTCGGTGGGCACCAGCCCGCGGGCGTGGCGGTGGAACAATGGCACGTTGAGATCAGCTTCCAGGGTTGAAATCTGGCGGCTCACCGCCGACTGGCTCAGGCCAAGTTCCTCGCCAGCGCGGGTGAAGCTCCCGGCTTCGCCCACCGCATGGAATATGCGCATTTTATCCCAGTCCATCTTGGTTCCTCAAAAACGCCCGCACCGGCGTCGGGCAGGCATTAATCTTTTTAGCTGGTACGCATTTCGTCCCAAATGCCCTTATTCGGCGGCCTCCAGTTTGGCCGCTTCAATTTCCAGATATTTCTCCGCTTCCAGCGCCGCCATGCACCCAAGCCCCGCCGCGGTAACCGCCTGGCGAAATACGTCGTCGGTGACGTCGCCGGCGGCAAATACCCCTGGAATGCTGGTGACGGTTGAAGTCGGCGCGGTCCAGATATAGCCGCTCGGTGTCATATCGAGCTGGTCCTTGAATAGCTCGACCGCCGGTGCGTGGCCAATGGCGATGAATACACCGTCCACCGCCACTTCGGAATTTTCCCCGGTTTTGACATTGCGCAGCCTGGCGCCGGTAACCGAATTTGGGTTTTCTGTCCCCAAAACCTCTTCCAGAACCGTATCCCAGACCACTTCGATCTTGGGGTGGGCAAAAAGGCGCTTCTGGAGGATCTTCTCTGAGCGCAAGGCGTCCCGGCGGTGAACGACTGTCACCTTGGAGGCGAATTTGGTCAGAAACAACGCCTCCTCAACCGCTGTATTGCCGCCGCCGATAACCAGCACCGGCTTGTCGCGGTAAAAAAATCCATCGCAGGTGGCGCAGGCCGAAACTCCGAAACCCTTGAACTTCTCCTCGCTTTCCAAGCCTAGCCATTTGGCCTGGGCACCGGTCGAAATGATAATTGCATCAGCGGTATAGGTCTTGCCGCTGTCGCCTTTAATGGTGAAGGGATTTGCGTCCAGCCCGACCTTGGTTATGTGGTCGGCGATGATATTGGTGCCGACATGGACCGCCTGTGCCAGCATCTGCTCCATTAGCCAGGGGCCCTGTATTACATCGGCAAATCCCGGATAATTCTCGACATCGGTGGTTATGGTGAGTTGTCCGCCTGGCTGGATGCCCTGAAACAGCACCGGCTCCAGCATGGCGCGCGCCGCGTAGATGGCGGCGGTGTATCCTGCGGGACCAGAGCCGATGATAGCGACCTTGATATGAGACATAATTTGCGTATTCCACCTGGAGCTGGTTGGGGTGAGCATGAAATGACAGAGCCCGGCTGGGCGCCGGACTCAATTCACATGAAAATAAGGCCTCGCGCACCCAAGTCAAACGGGTAACGCCGCCTCAACCTTACCGGTGGACAAAACTCCGGCTCGATCCCGGCTCAGGCGGCGGCGGCTTTGTTGACCTGCACCACCTGATCCGCGAGGCGACCGGTAAGTTCGGCCAAGTGACCGAACTTGAACGAAAAAGTCCCAACGCCGGCAGTAGCGGACCGCAGCTCAATTATGAGGTCCTGCAATTCCGATTCAGGCAGATGAGCCGTTACGACGTCCCAGCCTTCCCAGCCCTTTCGGGCGTCAAACCCCAACAACTGACCACGGCGCGACGATACAATGGCATTGACCCTTGGTGTCGCATCGGAGGGGATTGAGATGGCAACCTCAACAATGGGTTCAAGCAGTGTCGGGGCACATTTCGGCAGCCCTTCGCTCATGGCGATACGCCCGGCGATCTTAAACGCCATGTCGGAGCTATCTACCGTGTGATACGACCCATCGGTCAGCGTTACGCCGACATCGACCACTGTAAAGCCCATTGGCCCCTGAACAAGGGTCTCTTTTACTCCGGCTTCGACCGAGGGGATATATTGCCGGGGCACCACACCGCCGGTGATGGTATTGGCAAATTCAAAACCCGACCCACGGGGCAGCGGTCTTATATCGACCATCACATCCCCAAACTGGCCATGTCCGCCAGACTGGCGTTTGTGCCGGCCGCGCACGGTTACCGATTTGCGGATCGTTTCTTTGTAGGGAATGCGACGGGGGCGGGTCAAAACTTCAATCCCGTATTTACCCGACAGACGCTCCAGATTGACACGGAGGTGCATCTCGCCTTGGCCCCACAATACCATCTCATTTGTATCAGCGTTGTGATCCAACCCGACGGAGGGGTCTTCCTCGATAATTTTGGCCACTGCCGCCGAAAGCTTGACTTCGTTCTTTTTGTCGCTGCTTTCGATGGCCAGCCCATAGACGGTCGGCGGCACCTGGAGATCGAATATCTGCATTGCGGCGTCTTTTTCGGCAACCAAGGTATCGCCGGTCTGGATTTTCTCCAGACGCCCGAAAGCGACGCAATCCCCGGCCTTGGCCTGGTCAATCTTACTGGGTACTTGCCCCATCAGCGAAAATATCCCCGAAATGCGCGATCCAACGCCGTCACGGCCATAAAGGGTAGTGCCATCGGCAATGGTCCCGGAAAGAACCCGGACCAGAGATTTTGATGACCTGCGCTACCGTTCCGGTGGCTTCCAGCCCAAGCCGCTCTGCTGTGGCGCCCACTCCGGCGACTTCGTGGCGCAAGGCTTTCAACAAGCGCAATATGCCATTGCCATTTTCGGCCGAGCCGATGAAGACCGGTGTGATCAAACCTTCGGCCAATTCACGGGACAGATCGTCAAAGACCTGATCCCGGGGCGGTTCCATGTCTTCCAGTAAAGTTTCCATCAGCGCATCGTCATAATCTGCGAGCTGCTCGAGCATGTGAAAACGGGCTTCACCCTTGCGGTCGGTCATATCACCCGGCATGTCGATGACCTGGCTTTGGGCGTGCTCGCGGTAGACAAAGGCACGCTCCAGGGCCAGATCAATAAATCCAACCGCAATGCCATCTTTCCAGATCGGAACCTGCCTGAGCACCATCGGCACATTGCTAGCCGGCTGCAATGCCGCCAATACGTCGCGGACGCGGGAGGTGGCCACATCAATTTTGTTGAGAAACAAAACGTGGGGCACGCCGAGATCTTCCAGAGATTTGAGGATCATCTTCAGCGCCGGAACTTTCTTCTCATCCGGCTCGCACACCACGATCGCGGCGTCCACCGCACCCAGAACCGGATGGGCATCGAACTGAAATTCGATCGAGCCCGGACAATCGACAAAGGTATAGGTGTCGCCGAGAAACTCTGCGGTCGCCACATTGAGCTCAACGCTCATGGCGTGGGCCCGGGCCTCCGGGGATGCATCGCCAACGGTATTTTTTTCCGCCACCCTACCCTGGCGCGTCACAGCGCCCGTGCGGGCTAATATGGCTTCAAGAAGGGATGTCTTGCCGCTTAGATAGGGGCCCACGAGCGCGATCGTCCGTGTCCCCTCAGATTGGCTGCCGCCGCCATGCCTCATGTCTCTCTCCCCATATGGTTTTGCGAGAGCGATGCCGGCGCCAGCGCCGGTAGCGCTGCTAGACCCAGATGGTCCGACGAATTAACCGGGTTGGCAAGTCCAAATCTGCGTTGGCGGTATTTACACCCCCTAAATCAAGCCAATCTCCATTCAAACCGTCCAGGCATGAAAGACCAGCCCCGCCACCAGCGACCCCCCCAAAGCAAAGGCTGCGTAAAGCGCAAATACCGGACGCTTGACCAAGGCGAAAACCGCAATGGCGGCGGGAACCGAGCTCACCCCGCCGGCAACCATGAACGCCAGACCCGCACCAGGCGACATGCCCTGCTCGATAAGGCCCGATACCAGCGGCAGCGCCGCATAGCCGTTCAGATAGGCCGGAACGCCGACCAACGTCGCTGTCAGAACCGGCCAGACTCCCTCACCACCAAGTGCGCCGGCAACCCACTGGGCCGGGACATAGGCGAGCATCAGGCTTTCGAGCAAAAAGGCCAACACCAGCCACTTGCCTAGAAAAAGCGCT
>QILX01000278.1 GCA_003232175.1 Hyphomicrobiales bacterium
TGTCACACTTTATCTGGCGGCGAGCGCCGTCTTTTTCGCCTGCCTGGCCGCAACCCGGCCCAAATTGCTGATGGCGGTTCTGGTGCCTGGGTTGACCCTGGCTGCCCTGGTGACGGCTTTTGCGGGCATTGCCGGGGTTTTGGGACTAAATCCGTTGGCGGCGGAATATTTCACCGAATTCGGCCGGGCCAAAGGCCTGTTCAAGGACGCCAATGTCATGGGGCCGTTCTTGATTTTGCCGATAATATTCGGTCTCCACCGACTGATGACGCGGCCATTTGCCCGCAACTGGCCATGGGCTGGGATTGTCGGCATTCTCGTTCTGGCGGTGTTTTTGAGCTTCAGCCGCGGCGCCTGGGCTCATCTGGTGGTTTCAGCCGCCATATATATGGCCCTGTTCATTCTCATGGCACCAAGTTCAGCAGCCCGCGCCCGAGCGCTGCTGCTGGGTGCGATTGCCTTGGGAATTGTCACGGTGGGGCTGGGCGCAGCCCTTGGTCTGGGCAAGGTCGGCTCGCTTTTCAAAGAGCGCGCGACCCTCACCCAGGCTTACGATACCGGGGCGTATTTGCCGGCCAGCGCAAGGCGCTTGCTCTTGCGGCTGAAAATCCTCTTGGTCTGGGCGCCGGTGAATTCGCCTTTGTCATCCATGGCGAGGATGTCCACAATGTCTACATAAATGCATTCATCAACGGCGGCTGGCTCGGTGGATTTGCCTATCTGGGTCTGGTTGGGGCTACTATTTTTACCGGCTGCCGCATGGTATTCAGACGATCCGAATTCCAGCCGATATTGATGCCGATTTTCGCCACCTTTCTCGGTCTTGCTCTGGAAGGCCTGATCATCGATACCGACCACTGGCGACATTTCTATCTTCTTGTCGGGCTGATTTGGGGGCTTGCTGCATACAACAACCGGCCCTTGCGTCTACAAAAAGGTCAGGCATTGCCCGAATAACGCCGATCAAACGCCCCCGGCATGATCGGGGTCGCCCCTTTTCCGAATGCCATGAGACCAACCTGCGGCTAAGCAAAGCCACGGCACGCCCGTAAAATATTGAAATACATGCAAAAATGGTCGGAGTGGCAGGATTTGAACCTGCGACCCCCTGTCCCCCAGACAGGTGCGCTAACCGGGCTGCGCCACACTCCGATGCTGGTATTCAAGGGGGTTTTGCCTGCCGGCAAGCTGAAATCGGCACAAGGCAGAAAAAGGTGCGGCAAAAAAAATAGTGGGTCCCTGATTTACCTCAGAGCGTCTGGCCCGGAGTTCTCAGACACTTTCCCGGGCGTAGGTAAGCATATCGCGAAGGTCGGAGAGTTCGGACCGGGCCCGTTTCAGCAGCTCGATTTCGCGCAGTGCCAAACCACCGAGCCCGCTTTTGGTCCCGTTTTGCGATGCGCCGGCAGCGGCCGAAAGCCGTTCGCTTGGCAGGGCCCTTGAGACCGGGGCGCCAATATCACCACCGTCAACCATGGTCACGGCCCGCGCCCGGCCACCGCCGCCCAGCCCGGACACGTGGCTTGCGCCCTTTTCTTTCAGAATCTTTTTAACGCCCTTGATGGTGAAACCCTCGCCATAGAGCAATTTGCGTATGCCCTTCAGCAAAGTCACATCTTCGGGTCGGTAATATCGCCGGCCTCCGCCGCGTTTCATCGGCCGGACATGAGGAAACCGCGTTTCCCAGAACCGCAAAACATGTTGCGGAACATCAAGATCTTCAGCGACTTCGCTGATTGTTCGAAATGCCTCGGCGGTTTTTGCCACGGCGTTCACCATTTCCATTGTTTTCCGACAACAACTTGTCAAATCCGCCCACACCCCAGTTCAGGCTCGGTCCAATCACAAGCTTATGCAGACCGGACGATTTTAAGCTGTTGTCAGTCGCTATCCCCGATTTTACGATTATTCACCTGCTCACGCAGAACGTGGCTGGGGCGAAAAACCAAAACACGGCGCGGTGTAATCGGAACCTCTTCGCCCGTTTTAGGGTTGCGTCCAATCCGTCCCGCCTTCTGCCGAACAGCAAAAGTCCCGAACGAAGACAACTTTACGTTGTCTCCCCGTTCCAAGTGGCCGCATATCTCCTCAAGGATCGATTCTACGATTTCAGCTGATTCTGTCCTGGACAGACCAACTTCATTGTAGACCGCCTCACAAAGATCAGCCCGTGTTAGTGTAGCTCCCCCCATCACACACCTCTGCCGCAAAAGGTTTTTTCAGATTAGGCCCGGTCCGGGTACGCGGTCAACGGGTGGCCAATCCATTGCCACAATTCGTTTTAATGCGTGTTATCCCGGTCACACTAAACTTTAACGGGAACGGAACGCCGGACTCACGACCAACGGACAATTCCAGCCCCCCAGGTAAAACCGCCACCCATGGCTTCAAGAAGAACCAGATGACCTGGTTTGATACGTCCATCTTTAATCGCGACATCAAGGGCCAGCGGAATAGAGGCCGAAGATGTGTTGGCGTGGGTGTCGACGGTCATAACGGTTTTTTCCGGCGCCAGCCCAAGTTTCGTCGCCGTGGCGTCGAGGATACGTTTGTTGGCCTGGTGCGGCACCAGCCAGTCAATATCGTCAATATCCAGGCCGATCTGGTGCAGGGCCTCATTCATCACCTCGGTGGTTTTGACGATGGCATGGCGAAATACGTCCCGCCCCTGCATGCGGAGGTATCCCGCGGTCTGGGTTGAAGACACACCACCATCGACATAGAGTTTGTCGCGAAACCGTCCGTCGGACCGCAGGCGCATCACATGGATGCCGGGGTCGTCGATCGTGCCATCGCTGAGTGCCGCTTCAAGCACCACCGCTCCTGCGCCATCGCCAAAAAGCACGCAAGTGTTGCGATCCGACCAGTCAAGAATGCGCGAATAGGTTTCCGCGCCGACAACCAGCGCCCGGCTATGGCTCCCGGCACGAAGAAAATTGTCGGCCACCGACATGGCATAGACAAAGCCCGCGCACACCGCATTAACGTCAAAGGCCGCGCCCTGGGTGATGCCCAGTCCGGCTTGAATCGTGACAGCTGTTGCGGGAAACGTATTGTCCGGTGTTGACGTCGCAAGAATGATGAGATCGATGTCCTGAGGGTCGACATTGGCATCCTTCAAAGCCGCCCGCGCCGCCGCCAGGGCAAGGTCGGATGTCAGCTCTCCATCTGCGGCAATATGGCGGGAAAGTATACCTGTCCGGGCCACGATCCACTCATTGCTGGTATCGACCATTTGAGCAATTTCGTCATTGCTCATGATCCGTTCGGGCAGGTAAGAGCCACACCCCTTGACGACAGATCTGATAACGCTCACGAATTTGCCGCCTTTAATACAACGGTGCCATCGTCATTATTTGGGTCGGGCTTCTGCTCCGAGCCTTCGAATTTTTCCATGTCGGCGGCAATACGGGCAACAAGAGAATTGCGGGCCATATCTATGCCAAGATCGATTGCCGCGGCAAAACCCTGGGCATCAGTTCCTCCGTGACTTTTGATGACTATGCCGTTCAAGCCCAGAAGAACCCCGCCATTGGAACGGCGTGGATCCATTTTCTGGCGCAAGACCTTAAACGCAGAGGACGCCAACAAAAACCCTATGCGCGACCAGATGGAACGCCGCATCGCGGCGCGAAGCCAGGTGGCAATCTGGTTGGCCGTTCCCTCTGCGGTTTTAAGGGCGATATTTCCCGAAAATCCCTCGGTGACCACAACATCGACAACCCCCTGACCAACATCATCACCCTCAACAAAGCCATGATAATCAAGCGGCAGATCGCTGGCACGCAATATTCGTCCGGCTTCGCGGACCTCTTCAAGGCCCTTGACCTCTTCAACGCCTATATTGAGCAAGCCCACTTTCGGCCGGCGTAAGCCGGATATCGAATTGGCCATCGCGGCGCCCATCACAGCAAAATCAACCAGCTGGCGAGCATCAGCCCCGATAGAGGCTCCAACGTCCAGGACAATGCTTTCGCCCTTGACCGTTGGCCAAAGCGCCGCCATTGCCGGCCGGTTGATTCGCGACATGGTTTTCAGCACAAACCGCGCCATGGCCATGAGCGCACCGGTATTGCCCGCTGAAATGGCAAAATCAGCCTCGCCGTCGCGAACCGCTTCCAGGCATTGCCACATGGAGGACACCCGCCGGCCCCGCCGCAACGCCCGGCTCGGCTTTTCATCCATGGCGACCATGACATCGCAATGGATGATTTTCGACGCCGCGGTAACACGCGGGTTTCCTTCCAGACGCTGCTTGATCACCTGGGCATCGCCGAACAGTAAAATTTTGGATTGAGGTTGACGCAACAACGCCAGCTCGACGCCGGGAACGACAAAGTCACCCCCGTTGTCACCACCCATAACATCCACGGCGATTGTCAGAGTCCGCGTCATGATTTGCCGCTTTTTTCCGTCATTGACGGTTTGCCGCCCCCTCACGCTCATAGCCCCAACCTGCGCCAATCCCCGATTTTGCGCCGGTCAATATCCACCTTCGGGCCAACTGATGAAAATAGCGCAATAATAAACAGTGACAACCCGGATTCGTGATTCCATCACCGCCTTATTTTGCCCCGGTGGTTTTTTGCTGCCTGTTGGCGCCTGGTTTCGCATCACCGTTACTGCCATCACCGATTCCGACGCTTAAGCGGTCGGCCAGTCCGGCAAAGGGTGAAATGCGTCGCGGCTGATCGGTTTTGGAAGCGCAGGCGTCTAGCTCCCCGTCCGGCAATATCGCATCTGGCCGTTTTGGATACGGATCGATCGCCAACGACAGGTATTCGACCACCAGGGCGCCCAGATCAACCGCGTCATCGGTAAAAATCTCATAATCGTCAGTGGCCTCGACATCGATCACCGTCTCGGATTGCCGCTGGCGCTTGTCTCGATCCGCGGGGTAGAACCGTTCGTCGAAAGTTTCGGAAATTTCGGTTTTCATCGGTTCAGCGGTAATCGTGCAGTTCTGACCGACCGTGGCGGTCAATCTGCCCTCGATCCCAAGGCCGTGCCGCCGCCAGGGCCGGATATTGATCGCCGCCTCCAGAACATCGATAGCTTCAAGGCCCAGATGAAGGGCAACCGCACGCCGTTCGTCTTGCGAAGCCGTCAACTTAATCATACGCGACTTGCGGATCTGGGAAACAGCTACCGGCCGAATGAAGGGAAGGTCCGCACCAGTTGACTTCACTTGGTGGCCTCCAGCACATCGGCGTTCCTAGATCGCTGAGAAAAATCCTCGGCCGAAGGGAACGTCAATTTTCCCTCAAGCAGCAGCGCTTCATCGGCCTGGGCCAGTGCCCTGTCCACAGCTTGGATATATTTCGCCACCGCCATGACAGTGTTGCTTTTGTCATCATCCTCGGTCGATCCGGCTGCAGACCCGTAGATATTTCGTTCCACCGCCGCGACGAGTGCTTTTGCTGGTTCATCATCAGCCAGCGCCGAGCCATAGGCCCTGGCCCGCCCATAGTAGGCTTCGGCCATGCGCCGGATGCGTTTTGGGACGGCCAGATCACCGACACCTGATTCCCGCATTGCCTGGTCCAGATCGATAAACATCAGATCAAACACCTCCTGGGACATCGCCTTGGCCTCGTTGCTACCGGCGCCCAGCCGACGCGCAACCAGGGTCGCGTGCAAGACAAGAAGTTCAAATCGTCCTTCAAGGCTGTCATCAACCCCTAATTTGGCATAAAATGCCGGCTGTCTGGACGCCGCCATAATTGCCGCGTAAATCGTTCCGGGTCGGGGGTCGTCGGTCTTGCGGCTGAAAATTCGCCGAAACATGTGCCCTCGTCCTCGCTTTATTTTGTTCAAGGTTCTATTTTAGCAATCAGTTAGGGGCTTGATACCAAAATCGAACTCGTTTAGCTGACCATAGTCATGAAATCAGTGTCATCCAATATGTCGAAATTAACAGATTCAAATCGGGCTTCGTCCTCGCGACGCTCCGTGTTGACCGGCGCGGTCGCCGTCATCACCCTTGTTACCGCTGCGTGCACACCGATCCGCGATTATCGCGGCTTTGTGGCGCAGGAAGATGTGCTCTCCCAAATTCAGATCGGCATGAACCGGTCTGAAGTCGAGCAGATCATGGGCACGCCGTCAGCCACCTCCTCGATTGATGGAAAGAACTACTATTATATTTCATCTGTATTCGAGACCACGGCCTTTTTCGCGCCGGAGGAAGTTGATCGACGCGTGATCGCGTTCCGCTTTGATGACACGGATTCGGTTTCCAACATTGCCAATTATGGCCTCAAAGATGGCCGATTGTTTGACTTCATCAGCCGCAAAACCCCGACCAAAGGTAAGGAAGTAACCTTTCTGCAGCAAATGTTCGGAAATATCGGCCGCTTCGCCGGTAGCGGCACCGCTCTTGAAGATCGGATTACCGGTGGCAGGAATTAACACATAACCCAAATCAACACGAAAGCCGCCCAAACCCAGCC
>QILX01000339.1 GCA_003232175.1 Hyphomicrobiales bacterium
GCAGGCGCAAGGCCGACCTGATCCAGCAGGCGCTCGGCCAGACCCGCACCGTCGCCGCCGCGCGCCACCACCGGCTCGACAATGATATCGCCCACCCGCCAGCGCGGATTAAGGCTGGCATACGGGTCCTGAAAAATCATCTGAACCCCCGACCTTGCGACCTCGAGCCTGGCTTTGTCGGTTTCACGAAAAAAATTGACACCGCCGATTTCCACCGATCCGGAGCTTGGCGCCAGCAGCCCGACGATGATCTTGCCGATGGTGGATTTCCCCGAGCCGCTTTCACCGACCAGCGCATAGATACTTCGTTTTTCGATTTCAAAACTGACATCGGACACCGCCTGCAGATAAGCCTTGGGTTGGCCCTCGATTAGACGATTGAGCCACGGGCTCGAAACATCGAATATCCGCGTCAACTTGTTGATGGAGACAAGAACGCTCACGATCCCGCCCCGTTTGCAAACCAGCATGCGGCCCGCCCGCCACAGGCTTCAAGGTCCGGCCCCGGTTCAACGGAACACCGGTCCTGGACCTGGGGGCAACGCGGATGAAAGGCGCAAGCCGTGGGCAGGTTGTCCAGCCGCGGCATGGCGCCCGGGATCTGATTGAGCCGCTTTTGCCCCTTGGCCGCCAGCGGCGTCGAAGCCATCAGGCCGATTGTGTAGGGATGCGCCGGGTGGGTCATCACCTCACGCACCGGGCCAAGTTCGCACAACCGCCCAGCATACATGACCGCGACACTGTCCGAGGTCTCGGCGATCACCCCCATATCGTGGGTCACCAGCATGACGGCAGTGCCCCGCTCGCGGCACAGGCGTTTTAAAAGTGCGATGATCTGCGCCTGGACCGACACATCCAGCGCCGTTGTCGGCTCATCGGCGATCACCAGGGAGGGTTCGGCGCATAGGGCCAGAGCGATAACCACACGTTGGCGCATGCCGCCGGAAAACTCGTGCGGGTAGCTGTCGATGCGGCGGGCGGCGGCGGGGATGCCGACTTCTTCCAGGGCGGCGATGGCGCGCGCCGCGGCCTGGGGCTTTGTTACGGGCAGATGTTCTAGGATGGTTTCGCGCAATTGCTCGCCAATCGGCAACAGCGGATTGAGCGAGGTGAGTGGGTCCTGAAACACCATGCCGATCTGCTTGCCGCGCAGCCGACGCATGGCCTCCTTGGGCAGATTATCGATGCGCTGGCCATTCAGCCAGATTTCGCCCCCGGCAATATGGGCCGGGCGGTCCAGCAGGCCGATCACCGCATTGCCGGTCATCGATTTGCCAGCGCCGCTTTCCCCCACGACCCCCAGAATCTCCCCGGCAGGAATGTTAAAGGACACCCCATCCACCGGGCACAGCACCTCATTACGTAAGGGGATTTCAACCCGCAAATTCCGCACGCTCAAGACATCGGCGGCCATCAGCGCAACTTCGGATTGAGCACATCGCGCAACCAGTCACCGAGGAGGTTAACCGATAGCGCCAGGGCCAAAAGGGTGATGGAGGGGAAAAGAATGATCCACCATTCCCCGGAAAACAAAAAACCCTGGCCGATGCGGATAAGGGTGCCAAGAGAGGGCTGGGTCGGCGGCGCGCCAACCCCCAGAAACGACAGCGTCGCCTCGGCGATAATTGCCAGCGCCAGGGAGATTGTGGCAATCACCAGCACCGGCCCCAGGACATTGGGTAGAATATGGCGCAGCATGATACCCAGGGGTCGCCGGCCATTGAGCCGGGCCGCCTGAACATATTCCTTATTTCTCTCAACCAGGGTGGCGCCGCGCACCACCCGCGCAAACTGCACCCATTCCGAAAGACCGATGGCCAGAATAAGCACCCAGATCGCCATCTGGTCGCGCAAATGAATGGGAGTGATACCCTTGGCAATGCCGAAAATCAGCATGGCGACCAAAATACCTGGAAAGGTTAGTTGCACATCGGCGATGCGCATGATGATGGTTCCCGTCCACCCCCCGGCATATCCGGCGACCAGCCCCAGGGTAACACCGAGAACCATGGCAAAAGTGACCGCGGCAAAGCCGACAAACAGCGAAATGCGCATACCGTACAAAATGGTTGAAATAACATCACGCCCCTGGTCATCGGTGCCCAGAACGAAGGTCTCGCCGGTGAACTCGTTGGCCTCCATAGGCTTTGAAAACCCATTCATCAAGTTCAAGGTACCAGGCTCAAAAGGTGTGTGTGGCGCAATCAGCGGCGCGAATATCGCAGCGAAGATCAAGGTGGCGGCAACTACGAACGAGACAATGGCTACCGGCGAGTGGCGAAACGACCACATAAAATCCGATTCCCAGGCGCGGGTTATGGCACTTTGAGGCACAGGCGCCTGTGTCATCAGCCCTTGACTCCGGAACTGCCCACATGAAGGCGCGGATCAATGGCAAAATACAAAAGGTCGACCACCAGATTAATGCCGACGAACATCACCGAGATTAGCATCAGATAGGCCGCCATTATCGGGATATCGACGAACTGGATCGAGTTGATGAACAAAAGGCCGACGCCGGGCCACTGGAAAACTGTTTCGGTGATAATGGCGAAGGCGATGATCGAACCAAGCTGCAACCCGGTGACGGTAATCACCGGGATCAGTGTGTTCTTCAGGGCGTGGCGGAAATGAACGACACGCTCCTTCAGCCCCCGCGCTCGAGCAAAACGAATGTAATCCTGCCGCAATACCTCCAGCATTTCCGACCGCACCAGACGCATGATCAGGGTCATCTGATATAGGCCCAGGGTAATTGCGGGCAGGATCAGAGCTTTCAGGCCGCTTTCGGTCAAAAGCCCGGTGCGCCACCAGCCCAGATCAACCACATCGCCGCGCCCGAAACTCGGCAGCCAATTCAACTCGACGGAAAAAAGATAGATCAGCAAAATACCAATCAGAAATGTCGGCAGCGAGACCCCCACCAGCGACAGCGTCATTATGGTGTTGGCGGCCCAGCCGTCACGCCGGATGGCGGTAAAAACCCCAAGCCCAAATCCGAACACAACCGCCAGAATGGCCGACACCGCGGCAAGTTCCAGCGTCGCCGGCAGGCGCTCGGCGATAATTCCCGAAACCGCCCGGCCCTGGCGGTAGCTGACGCCAAAATTCCCCTGCACCGCGCCCCGAAGAAATTTGAAATACTGGACCGGAAACGGTTGATCGAGACCGAGCTGAGTGCGCAAGCGTTCAATATCGGCACCAGTGCGTTCCTGCCCCAGCATATTATCGACCGGATCGCCGACAAACCGGAACATCGAAAACGCCACGAGGCCCACGACCAGCAGAACGACGACGGACTGGAAGGTCCGCCGGATGGTGAACGCAAGCATGCCTCGCTACCGCCGGCTCAATTGACGGTGACCCACCGCAGGATCAGGAAATTGTCCGGCCGCTGGGTGAGCGCGATGTTTTTGCCCGTGCCCCAGACCAGCGGTTGAACATAAAGCGGCACGTAAGCCACCTCGTCCTGCAGGATCTTGGCACTTTCATTGAGCATCTCCTGGCGCTTGCCGTCATCGATTTCCGACTGGATCATTGGCAGTAATTCGTCGATCCGCCCATTGGAAAAATCGCCAAAATTCCAGCTGCCGAGTTTCTTTTCCTTGTTCGGTGTGGCGGCCAGAAAGCGGATCGGGTGTTCGGCGTCAAATGTGCCCGGCGACCAGCCCAGCAGGTACATATCGTAATTGTCGGCGCGCAATTCGGTCCAGTAATTGCGCACCGGCATGGCGTCCAGCTCGGCTTTCAGCCCGATCTGCGCCAGCATGCTCACCACTGCCTGGCAGACCGCTTCGTCATTGAGATACCGGTCATTGGGGCATTTTAGGCCAAAGGTGAAACCATCGGCATAGCCCGCATCGGCCAGCAGGGACTTGGCTTTGGCCAGGTCGTAAGCGGGCCGCGCCTCAAGAGAGGGCGAATAGCCGCGCATCGCCGGGCTCACCAATTGCGACGCCGGTGCCGCCGCGCCGCGCATGGTTTTGGCCAGAATGGCCTCGACATTCACCGCATGGGCCACCGCCTGACGCACCCGGACATCGAGGAACGGGTTGGGCTTGCCGGCATCGGCGGTATATTTCAGCATCTCCGCCTTGTGCGGCATCCCCAGCATGATGACCCGGGCCTCGATGCCCTGAATGACAGTGACCCCGCCGCGCTGCTGCAGCCGCTCGGCGTCCTGGATGGGCACCGGATTGATCATATCGACATCGCCGGAAATAAGCGCCGCCACCGCTGTCGCAGGATTCTGGATCGGGGTGAATTCAGCGCGGGTGATATTGTGCTCAGGCTTGCCCCACCAGTTTTCAAACGGCTCCAGCACGGTTTTCAGCCCCGGCTGGCGCTCGACCAGCTTGAAGGCGCCGGTGCCATTGGCGTTCAGCGTGGCGTAATTTCCCTCATCCTTGCTCGGCAACACGGCACTGTTGGCCTCGGCCCAGCCTTTATCCATGATCATGAAATTGGCGATTGAATCGGGAAAGATCGGATTGGGCGCCTTGGTCAGGAAATCAATGGTGAACTCGTCAACGATTTTGACCTCCGACACCGGTGCAAACCACGATGCGGTATCGGCGGCCTCGCTTGAGGCCCGCTGGTAGGAGAACAGCACATCTTCAGCCGTAAAAGCCGCGCCGTCCTGAAAGGTCACGCCTTTGCGTAAGAAAAAGCGCCACCCATCGCCCCCGATCGCCTCCCAACGCTCCGCCAGGGCGCCTTCGATCGCCATGGTCTTGCCGCGGCGGACAAGCCCTTCATAGACATTATTGAGAAACCCAAGCACCGGCGCGGAATTCACCGCATGGGGGTCCATGGTCTGGGGGTCGGTTTTTGACGCCCAGCGAAAGGTTTCGGCGCTGGCGGCAGTCCCCAGCAACGTAAGAGCAAGTGCGCCATTCAAGAGTGATTTCAACATGTCTGGATTCCTCTGGGATATTGGCATTGCCCAGAAGACAGTGTCTGGCGCAAAGACCGGCGGTCGACGTCAAAGGCTGAAGTTAATAAGCCGGGCGATCCGATAATCGCCCGGCTGCCGTTTACATTTTCAAGGTGAAGTACTTGAATTTGGCGGTATCCTCGGGATCAACAACGGTGCCGACCTTGTCGGACATGCCCCAGTTCAGCACCTGATGGT
>QILX01000310.1 GCA_003232175.1 Hyphomicrobiales bacterium
GCGGGCAGCACCGGGCCAAGTTCGGGCTGAATGCGGCAGCGCACCGCGATGTAGATGATGAACAGCGCCGCCATCATCAGCCCGGGCACAATGCCTGCGAGCCACAGCTGGCCGACCGGCTGGCGGGCGATCATGGCGTAGAGCACCAGTACTACCGAAGGCGGCACCAGGATGCCGAGGGACGAGCCGGCCTGTATGACCCCTGTGACCATACGTTTGTCATACCCCCGCTTTAAAAGCTCGGGCAGGGCGATAGTGGCGCCGATGGCCATGCCGGCGACTGACAGACCGTTCATGGCCGAAATTAATACCATCAGGCCGATGGTGCCGATGGCTAGCCCGCCGCGCAGGCCCCCCATCCAGACGTGGAACATTTTGTAAAGGTCATCGGCGATGCCGGATTCAGACAGTACATATCCCATGAAGATAAACAGCGGCAGGGTGAGCAGGGGGTACCACTTCATCAGCTTCATCACCGAGCCGAAGGGGATGTTCGAGCCGCCGGTGCGACCACACCGATGGCGGCAAAAACCCGCTGGCCGGTGAACATCATCATCATCATTGAGGAGAACATGATGAGCGCTATGTATTCGTAGCTCATTCCAGCTCTACCCCGCGCAGCCGCGCCACGTCTTTGATAAAAGCAACGGTCGCCTGAAGCAGCATCAGAAATATGCCGAAAATGATGACAATTTTGATCGGCGACATGTAAGGGCGCCAGGCTGTCGGGCTGCGCTCGGCGTATTGAAGGGAATAAACCGTGCTGTCGATGCCACCCCACAAAAGGATCAGCAAATAGGTGATGAGAAAAAATATGGTGATGGCGTCGGCCCAGGCCCGGCCCCTGTCGGTCCAGGAGCCGTAGAAGAGGTCCATGCGCACATGGCTGCCCAGCTGGAGGGCGTACGGACCACCGAGGATGAAATAGGTCACCATAGCGAATTGTGCCATTTCCAGTGTCCACAAGGACGGCAGCAAAAACATCTTCGAAAACGACGACCACAACAGGATCGCCATCATCACAAACAGCAGATACATGACGATGCGGCCAACGCCGCGATTAAAGGCGTCAACGGCGCGGACATATGCGACTATCGGCCCGGGCATCGGTACCTCGCGATTTTTTCAACTCGCCTGGCGCCGACACCTTCGGGCTGAACCTTTGTTCCAATGGCGGCCTCAGCGCCTGTCCAGTCATACCGCCTCACGATGCACCTCACTTTTGTCCCCGGCATTGGAAATCGCCGCCGCCAACCGGTCGGCCCAAGCGTCAATGCCGGCGGCGTTGCCAAGGCAGTCATTGCGGATTTCGATCATTGCGGTGGACAGGCTGCGCTTGTCGCCATGGGCGGACAGGGTGTGATAGACGCCGTCCGCCGGGCTATAGGGCTCGTTTTCGCCAATATACAGGCCGGTTTCACGGCGCAACTCGGTGAGCAGACGCAGTGCAAATTCTGATTTATTGTCGTGAATAATACCCGCCTGCCATGGGCGGTTCAGGCCTTTATAGGTCGGTGTGAAGCTGTGCAATGAGACAAGGTTGGTCAAATGCCCGGCCTGGGCACGGGCGTCAAGCAGCTTTTCCAATTGGGTGTGAAACCCGGTGTAATAGGTATCAATTCGATTTTGTCGTTCCGCCGGGTCCAGGTTGCAATTCCCCGGTACAGGCGTTGCTTCACTGATTTGAGGGATCAGGTCTTTTGCGCCTTTGGACCGGTTGAGATCGATCACCAGCCTTGAGAACCCGGCAAACAAAAGCCCGCAGCCGAGGCGGGCTGATAAGCCTTTGGCCAGCTCAAATGCGCCGATGTCCCAGGCAATATGAGCGCTTAAGTCCGATGTTCCAAGGCCAAGATTACTTAAGTGTTCGGGAATAAATCTCGATGCGTGCTCACACACGAAAACGAAATCGCCGGCGAGTACATCACCATTGAAATTGGCAACAATTGCTGTGGATCCGTCCAAACGCTTTTCGTCTCCCCCGATAATCAGTTTGGTGCCCTCCTGCCGCCCTGGTTGGTGTTCTGAATTGTAATACCCGTTACAAAAATTCAAAATCCGGCCAGGATGTATTGATTATTTTCGAGAATGCGGCAGAGTCAAGCCCAGATTTTTACACGATAGCCACTGGATGCCGGATCGATGCCAATCTGACGATTTGTTGACCGCTTTGGCGTCGTGGGAATGGGGGGATTGGCATGGCAGGTGAAAATAATCGGGGTGCCGGCATCCCGGCAAATATGCCTGGCGCCCGTCCGCCTGTCGCAGCCTGGTTGCGAACCCGCATGGACCAGCTTACGGCCCGGGAGCGTAAAGTTGCCCATTTGCTGCTGTCCAATTACCCCATGGCGGGCCTTGAGACCGTGGCCGAATTTGCTCGCCGGGCTTCGGTCAGTGCGCCGACGGTTTTGCGATTTGTCGGCAAACTTGGTTTTACCGGTTATGCCGAATTTCAACGTCAGATCCGCGCCGAGCTTGATGCAAGGTTGCAATCGCCCCTGGGTAAAACCGTCCATATGCCTGAAGCGGGGGAGCAGGACTTACCGGAGGACAACAGCCTGCTGCAGCGTTTTGGTCAGGCGGTACAGGCGAATATCACCGAGACCCTTGCCACCATGCCGATTACCGAATTTGACGCCGTGGCGCGGCTTTTTGCCGCCACCGACAAGACCATCTCCATTGTCGGCGGCCGTTTCACCGACCCGATCGCACGCTATATTGCTGTGCATCTGAAGGTCGTGCGGCCTAATGTCGTTCACCTCGCCGGCCAGATCGACAACTGGCGTGATCATCTGCTCGATATGGGCCGGCGCGATGTGCTGGTGGTGGCCGATATCCGCCGTTATCAGAGCGCTGTGGTTGAGTTTGCCCAAGTAGCGCGGGCACAGGACGTTACCGTGGTGCTGATGACTGACCAGTGGCTATCCCCCGCCGCCGCCCACGCCCATCACATCCTTACAGCCCGTACGCCAGTTCCATCCAACTGGGACAGCTGCACAGCGCTGATGGTTGTCGCCGAAGCTCTCATAGCCAGCGCCACTGAACGCTGCTGGCCAATTGCCCGAAACCGCATTGAAAGACTTGAAACGCTGCGAGGCGGGGAGGGCGATTGATCACGAGCCCTTTGCGGGCAGGATGTGGATATTCCGCCAATGTCTCCTGCAATATTTACTGCAAATCAGATATTTCCCACTGATCCAGGTGCCGCGGGCGCGGTTTGTCAACCAGCTCAAGCGTGCGCCCATCAATTTTACGGGTCGGGATAGCATGTCTGTCGATCGCGCCTTCCAGTGTCATGGCAAGATCGCGCGCGAACACCCGGTCGCCGATATGCCAGGAATGGTTGAATGTTCCGAAATAGGTCGATTGCGCCGGGTCCAGCGTTTGAAAATAAGCGCCGCACCCAACATTGACCGCCTTGTCTTTGGCGTCTTCAGGCAAACCAATGCGGCCAGCGCGCGGCGAAATTCCCAGGCGCTTGGCATTTGACACTGCTAGGACGCTGTCGAAAGGGTTGGAATAATTGGTCAGGCGCATGATGCGGCGAAACATCGGTGTCGACCAATCGTCATCTCTGGAAAATCCTGCCGACGAAACGTCAGCGCCAACAAAGGCCACCTGACCAACGCGCCAGGAACTTTTAAACAGCTCGCCGTCCTTTTCCGCCTGAGCGAAGGCCTCCATGATGACATAGGCGCCGGTGGAATGGCCGATCAGATGGATATTGGTCTCGCATCCATCTTGCTGACCCCTGGCGAGCAGTTTCACGCCTTTTGAGACCAGCGAAATCGCAACTTCAGCGGCATCCCACCGGTCTTCAAGATAATTGAGCGTATTGTTGTCGCTCGGCCAGTCAAATCCGATGACAACACCCCTCCAACCCTCTGCATTTAGATCTCTGGCGAGCTGTCTCTGCCGCTTCAGCACAATTTCCAAATCGTTGTTGTAGCCGTGAATGAATATCAGGACATCGCCGGTTGGACTGATCGAATTTGGGTTGCAGTCCCCATCGGCAAGGTCCTGGACTTCCTTCAGCCAGCGCCTGACGCCACCCTTGCCCGCGACTTGGTGCGAGGGGGTTGGAATTGTAACATTGGCTGGAATTTTCAGATAGCGGATCGGTCCTGGCTCGGCATCAAAGGCGTTCTGCTGGATGCGTCGCGCGGTGATCTGGTAGTCAAATACGGTCATGGCGATTCTGTTGCCCCTCCAACACTGAAATATGGCTGTAGTCTATGGTAAGCCAAAATTATGGCTGAAACCGAATTCCGCAATATGGAAAATCAACAGGTTTCGCCGTTTGGACAAGGCCTCATTGGCAAATCCTGTAATTCAAATTTTGAAACATTATACGAAATTTGATCATGGAACGTTCTGCGAACAAAGCATATATACTCACAATTACAACATGTTAAAAAAAGTGCTTTGTGAAAAGAACAAAGTGTGCACATTAGAAACTTGAATGGAATCCAACGTTGTGAAATAAGGATGGAACCGATGGCGCAGAACAACCTTCGCCTTGTTGAGAAAGATGGCATGGACAAGAGTAAGGCGTTGGAAGCGGCGCTCAGCCAGATTGAGCGGAACTTCGGCAAGGGCTCGATAATGAAGCTCGGTGCCGATGGCGCTATCGCCGAAATCGAATCCGTTTCAACCGGATCCCTGGGGCTTGATATCGCACTTGGTATTGGCGGTCTGCCGCGCGGGCGGGTGGTTGAAATCTATGGCCCGGAATCTTCCGGCAAAACCACTTTGGCGCTTCATGTCGTGGCGGAGGCCCAGAAGGCAGGTGGCGTGTGTGCGTTTGTCGATGCCGAGCATGCACTTGATCCTGCCTATGCGCGCAAATTGGGAGTTGATGTCAATGAGTTGCTCATTTCCCAGCCCGATACCGGCGAGCAGGCGCTGGAGATTACCGACACCCTGGTCAGGTCGGGCGCCATTGAGGTTTTGGTCATTGATTCCGTCGCCGCACTGACGCCGCGGGCCGAGCTTGAAGGTGAAATGGGCGATTCGCTGCCAGGGCTCCAGGCACGGCTGATGAGTCAGGCGTTGAGGAAACTCACCGGATCGATTTCCAAATCCCGGTGTATGGTCATCTTCATCAATCAGATCCGCATGAAGATCGGGGTCATGTATGGCAGTCCAGAGACCACCACCGGAGGCAATGCCCTCAAATTCTATGCGTCCGTAAGGCTTGATATCCGTCGTATCGGTGCGATCAAGGACCGCGATGAGGTTGTTGGCAACCAAACCCGGGTCAAGGTGGTGAAAAACAAGGTGGCGCCACCCTTCCGCCAGGTTGAATTCGACATCATGTATGGCGAGGGGATTTCCAAGATGGGCGAATTGATCGATCTTGGGGTCAAGGCCGGCATTGTTGAAAAATCGGGCTCCTGGTACTCCTATGACAGCCAGCGTCTTGGTCAGGGGCGCGAAAACGCCAAGTCATTTTTGATTGAAAACCCTGAGATCGCATCGACCATTGAAGCCTTGATCCGTAAAGATGCCGGTGTTGTTGAGGGTGATTCCGAATCGGCGGTGAATAAAGAAAATTCTGTGGCCGAAGTTTAGCCGCCGTCACTCACACTTTAGGACCATGGAGCGGGGCTTGGTGTTGGTTGCAATGTTTTTCGATGAAAACGAGCATACTCTGGCCAACAAAAATCTGTACGTGGCGGTATTTGCTCTGCGTGCTGGAGGGTTCAGTTTGTTACGGTAAAGAAGGTCAAGCGTGCTGATGCTGGGCAGATGCGCTGGGACAGGTAAAGGCTAGGCATGTGGGTGCACAAAATTAGTCGTATATTTTGGATTGGGTTGCAAATTCTTATGCAGCATCGTGCGAAGGTGGACAGGCGCTGGGCGCCCCTGTTAGAGACATCAGGGGCAGTCGGCTATAAGTTCTTTCGGTAGCGGTCGACTAACAGATCGCCAGCCCTCAAATTGGGTCAGGAGCCCGTTCGTTGGGCCGCAGAAGGAGCGCTACGAAAAATGACCGGCGTTAATGCCATTCGGTCTCATTTTCTTGAGTACTTTGCCAAGGCAGATCACGAGATTGTCGCCTCAGGGCCCCTTGTGCCGGTCAATGACCCAACGTTGCTATTTACAAATGCCGGCAAATTCAAAAATGTATTTACCGGTGCCGAAAAGCGGCCATATTCACGCGCGGTAACAGCACAAAAATGCGTCCGCGCCGGCGGCAAGCATAACGACTTGGACAATGTCGGTTATACGGCGCGCCACCATACATTTTTTGAAATGTTGGGCAATTTTTCATTCGGCGACTATTTCAAAGATGTTGCAATTGATCTTGCGTGGACATTGATCACCAAGGAATTTGGTCTATCCGCCGACCGGATGTTGGTGACGGTTTACGCCGAAGATGATGAGGCCTTTGACTTGTGGTCCAAAATTGCCGGTCTGCCCGATAGCCGCATAATTCGCATACCAACAAGCGACAATTTTTGGGCGATGGGAGATACCGGTCCGTGCGGGCCGTGTTCGGAGATTTTCTATGATCATGGCGAGCATATCCGTGGTGGACCGCCAGGTTCACCGGACGAAGACGGCGACAGGTTTGTGGAAATCTGGAACCTTGTTTTCATGCAATTTGAACAGGTATCCAAGGATGAGCGCTTTGAGCTGCCGCGCCCATCCATTGATACAGGATTGGGGCTTGAGCGGCTTGCTGCTGTGCTTCAGGGAACCCACAATAATTATGAAATCGACCTCATGCGGGCCCTGGTTGCCGCATCAGAGGACGTTACGAATGTAGCGGCGGAAGGTAAGCAACTGCCGAGCCACCGTGTTATCGCTGATCACCTGCGTGCTTCCGCTTTTCTGATAGCGGATGGGGTATCGCCGTCCAATGAAGGCCGGGGCTATGTCCTTAGACGGATCATGCGTCGTGCCATGCGTCATGGGGAACTTCTTGGTGTCAAGGAGCCGATGATGTGGAAACTTGTGCCGGTTCTGACACGAGAGATGGGTGATGCTTATCCGGAGTTGCGCCGGGCTGAAGCCCTGATTTCCGAAACACTTTTGTTGGAGGAAAAACGTTTTGCCAGAACCCTTGAACGCGGGCTGAAAATTCTCGAAGACCAAACCAAAGATATATCCAGCGGTGGTTCTCTTTCAGGTGATGTGGCATTTAAACTTTATGACACTTATGGATTTCCTCTTGATCTGACCGAGGACGCGCTGCGGAACCGCGGCATTCTAGTTGACAAACAAGGGTTTGATGCAGCGATGGCGGCGCAGAAAGCAGAAGCCCGCGCTGCCTGGTCGGGGTCCGGTGATGCCGCGACCGAGACGGTCTGGTTTGAAATCCGCGAACGCGAAGGTGCAACGGAATTTCTCGGCTACGAAACAGATCTGGCAGAGGGCCAGATTCTGGCATGTATTGGAGACGGTGAAAAGTGCGATGGACTTCAACTAGGTCAGGAAGGTGCGCTGATCGTCAACCAAACGCCCTTTTATGGCGA
>QILX01000106.1 GCA_003232175.1 Hyphomicrobiales bacterium
GACCAGGAAGGGAAGGTGTTGGTCGAAAACCGCTGATGCACCAGGGCAAGGGCGGAGACCAGGGTAGGATCAGTCAGATCGAGGAAATATGTCCCCAGCTGACTGGCGAGAAGCATGCCCTTGTAGAGCAAAGTTTGCGACGACAGGCTCTGGACATAAAAGTAGTCCCGTGCATTTTCCTCTGTCTGCCACAGTTCGTTGAACACTCGCTTGCGGATTACAAAAAGCTTGCGCTCGAAGGCGTCTTGATCCTTGGCGCCGGACCCGCGAGCGATAAAAACCTGCCGGTGGCACGGCTCGGTCGGTAAAACGCTTACCCCAAGATCGGAATTGTCAACGGGAAGATCGCGCCAGAACATCACCTCGTGGCCCTCTTCGCGGGCCATTTTTTCAACAAGTTCCATATACCTGTCGCGCCGGACCTGATCATGAGGCAAAAATACATTTCCGACACCATAATGGCCGGGCTCCGGCAGGGTAAAACCCAGCTCCTCGGCCTTCCGGCTAAGAAATTCGTGAGGCATCTGCACGATGATGCGCTTTGGGGTCGGCACCAACCGCGCCGCGATGTTCCAGGTTCTTCAGGATCAGCAACCCGTCCTGAACAATCTTGTGACTCTTTTGGTTTTTGATATGCGCGACAAAGCCAATACCGCAGGCATCGTGCTCGTTGGCGGGGTCATAGAGCCCTTGCGCGGCAGGCAGGGCTGAATGGCGCCTGTCCTGGTTATTTACCGGCGCAATGGCAGACCTTGCAGATTCAGGCATGTTTGTCATCGCGTGCCGCTCCTTTGTTTCGTTGGCGCACCGTTCGGCGCCGCGTTGGTTTTCGCCCGCATCGCAACGTTGTCGGTGGCTTACCACCAAGGCTCCCGCGCAATTTCTGCCTTGGTACGGGGCCAGCTGATTGGCGGTCGACATTAAAGCCAAACGCCTGTGAAGCCCGAGGTATTTCGGGTTGAATGTGTTCAGCGCCCAATTAACAGAACACGCGCCCTAATCTATCCAGACCATCTGCCACCCCGGCAGCCTGGATTTGACCGACAGGCTGGCGTCATCGCCTGCCCGTGGTATCCGAAAGCTTATTATGTCAATATAGCTGACCTTATTCAATAGCCATGACGGAAACCGCCCTGCCGGATATTTGCGGGCCACGGCATTCACCGGTCGCCGGCAAGGCGTGCAGGCTTGCACAGCCATATTGCCTATCGCATTGTGCGCCCATGGCACATGACAAAACCACAACACCTTACGGGACCTGGCCCTCACCTGTCGCGGCGGCGGATGTGGCTCTGGCGGGGGTGCGTTACGGCCTGTGCACCATGAACAATGAGGCGCTGTACTGGAGCGAATTCCGGCCCGACGCCGGACCGCGGACAGTAATAGTTCGCCGAGACGCCAACGGGAAAGTCAGCGATGTTTTGCCGCCGGGCTTTTCCGCCCGCTCCCGTGTCCACGAATATGGTGGCGGCGAGTTCACTGTTGCCGGTGACTGCGTGGTTTTTGTCAATGACAGCGACCAGGACCTTTATGTCATTGAAAGTGGCTCAGGCCCGAGACGGCTCAGTCGCGCTGCCGGCTGGCGTTTCGCCGATATGGTTTTGGCTCCACATGGGTCCAGGGTCCTGGCCGTCGGTGAACACCATGATGAACAAGGACCGCACTCGATGCCGCAGAATGCCGTTGTGTCGTTCGAGGTGTCAGCGGATGATAAACAATCGCCCGGCCTGATCCTGGCGGGCCGTGATTTTTATGCCTGTCCACGTTTCAACCCCGACGGCACTTGTCTTGCCTGGCTTGCCTGGGACCTGCCGCATATGCCGTGGCAGGCTGCCGAGTTATGGGTGGCGGATATCGGCAAAGATGGCGGTATAAGAAACGCACGCCATGTCGCCGGTGGACCGGGTTCTGCTGCCTTCCAGCCCCATTGGTCACCTCAGGGTGAGCTTTACTTTGTTGCCAACCACGAGGGCTGGGGCAACCTTCATGTCGCTGGAGAATCCCAAAACACTGTCCTTTTCCCCGACAAAGCGGAGTTTGGCCGGCCATTGTGGCAATTCGGCATGGCGAGTTACGCCTGCCTTGGTGATGGGCGCATCGCCGCATCGTGCTGGCGGGACGGCAAACTGGAAATCGGCCTTCTTGAAACCGAAACCGGGGCCTGGTTCAAGCTTGATACGGAGCTTGTGCGGCTGGATGCGATTTCTGGGTCTTCAGCTGGCTTCGCCATTGCGGGCGGCACCGATTCCAGTACGCCCGGGATTTGGTTCTTCGACAAAAATGGCGATTTTGTCGATCGCCCCGCCGGGGGAGACCGACCGCTGAAAACCGGCGATGTATCGGTTGCACGGCAGTTGCGCCTTCACACCGGTTCCGGCCCGCTGCATGGGCTTTACTATCCCCCCGCCAATGCCGAGACCCATGGCCCCACCGGGACACATCCGCCACTTATTGTCTCAGCCCATGGCGGGCCGACGGCGATGGCCAAGCGTGGTTTTGACCTTGAAAAGCAATATTGGACCACTCGTGGATTTGCTTTTCTCGATGTCGATTATCGCGGCAGTTTTGGGTATGGCCTTGCCTATATGCGCGCCCTTGACGGGGCCTGGGGCGTTACCGACGCCGCCGATGCCATTACCGCCGCGAGGACCGCTGCCGAAGAGGGGCTGGCCGATGCCGCCGCCATGGTCATCACCGGCGGCAGCGCCGGGGGGCTGACAGTTCTCAACGCCCTTGCCAGCTCCCAGGTCTTTGCGGCGGGGGCATGCGCCTATGGCGTTGCCGATCTTGCCTCCCTCGCCCGCGACACCCATAAATTCGAGGCAGGGTATCTTTATTCGCTGATGGGGGTAGATCGCGATGACCCAAAAGCCCTGGCGGAGGTTTTTGAGTTACGTTCACCACTGTCCCATGCCGACAAGATCGTCTCCCCGGTGATTTTTCTGCAAGGTCTTGACGATGCGGTGGTGCCGCCCAGCCAGTCGCGGGTGATGGCGGCATCGTTACGATCCAGGGGTGTTCCGGTGGCTTATCTAGAGTTTGAAGGCGAAGGCCACGGCTTCCGCAAACCGCAAACGGTGATCGCAGCGCTGGAAGCGACCCATGGCTTTTTTACCCGCATATTGAACCTTGTCCCCGCCGCCGACCTGCCACGGGTCAAAATCGACAATCTTTAACCGAAAGCACCCATGGATTTTTCATCTGACAACAGTTTTGGCGTACACCCCAAGATCATGGAGGCCATCGCCGCCGCCAATGGCGGCCCGGTTCCCTCTTATGGTGATGACGAGATAACGGCGAGGGTTAAAAAGCGAATTTGCGAGGTTTTCGAGGCCGATCTGGATGTGTTTCTGGTGCCAACGGGAACAGCGGGCAACGCCCTGGCCGTTTCCACCTTCTGTTCACCCCTGGGCTCGATCTATGCCCATGATGAAGCCCATCTGGTCATTGAAGAAGGCGGGGCGGCGGAGTTTTACACCGGCGGTGCCAAGGTCATGCCCGTCGGGGGGCCGAATGGGCAAATCGATCCGGTCCGCCTGAAGGACCGTCTTAAGCATGGCGATCTTTACGGTAATCGCTCCTTGATTCCTTCGGCCGTCAGCCTGACCCAGGCCACAGAGTGCGGCACGCTTTATCAGCCCGAAGCCATCGCAAAACTGGTCGAAATTGCCCGCGCCCACAATATGGCGGTCCATATGGACGGCGCGCGCTTTGCCAATGCCGTTGCCAGTCTGAAGTGCCAGCCATCAGACCTGACCTGGCGATTGGGGATCGATGTTTTGACATTTGGAGCAACAAAAAACGGTGCCATGTCAGTGGAAGCAGTTGTGCTTTTCGATCGCGGACGGGCTGATGAAATGGACCGACGGCGATTGCGCGCCGGACATCTTCTGTCCAAAATGCGGTTCGTAGCGGCTCAACTTGACGCTTATCTGCGTGACAATCTCTGGCTTGATCTGGCGGCCCATGCAAATGCAATGGCAACTCGCCTTTCGGCCGGGATCACCAAAGTTCCGAATGTCCGACTGGCCTGGCCGACCGAGGCCAACGAAGTTTTCGCTGTCATGCCTATGGGGTTGTGCACCTATCTGGAAGGCCGGGGAGCCAGGTTTCACAGCTGGTCGCAACGCGGCCTGTCCGGGACCGGTGTTGCCGCCGGAGGCCCCCCCGGGGCTGGCGAGGATCTCCGGCGCATGATCTGTTCATTTGATACCTCTGAAGCCTCTGTCGATGAATTTGTAAACACCGCAAATGGCTTCAACGGTTAGAAATTTCCACAAACTCTGCGTTTATGAGTTCGTCTTTGAGGAAGGCCGGCTGGCCCGCCTATTTACGCCAGGATGGAATTACTCCACCACGATTTCTTTGACCATATTCTTGTCGCCATCGACATCGTAATCGAGAACAACTTTGACACCCGCTATAATACTCGCGGTATCCAAGCCCTCGGCGAGGACGAAAATTTCACCGCTGTCGAGCATCAAAGCACGTGTTGCTTCGTCAAAAGAAGCAACGACGCCGCTGATCTCCTTAGCCTGAGCCGAAACGCTCAGAACGGCGATAATTGCTGCTGTGCCTAGCATTTTACGTATCATTTTCGGTTTCTCCGTTACTTGGTTCAACGATGCCGGCGCGATTAGACTGATGTCTGAATAGGTCTCTCACCGGCGGGCCAAACCTAGGTAGGAATGGAGGCGGCAAATGGGCGCGCTGGTGCCGATCTCAAGGAGTCTTAGCGACCATTCAGCGTCAATTTCCGGGCACCAAATTGGGCCACGTTTACCGGCGGCCCTAGCGGGAGCTCGTAGTTTGTTGCAATACGAAATTGGTTAAGAACCGGCTTATGCCAGGGCCGCAATTCTCATAAAAAGGCGACCCTGGTTCCCACCTGCCTTTAGGGGAATGGGGCTATAGTATGGCAGGATTTGAAGAAGGGCACTGTCATGGCTGATGACCAAATTTCGTTGCGTAACCCTCCCAACACTCCCAAAAGGGTTGACCGGTCCAGCTATGATGCGGAGACCCAGGCAATGCTTGTTGCAGCGGACAAATTGCTGGTTGAAATGAGCCAAGGATTTAACGAAGAAGCACGGCAGCAGATCCAAACCATTCAGGTTGCGATACGGGCCCACGATGCCCAGGAGGCCGACGACTATTCGCGTCGCCTGCATGCGCAGGAAGTGTACCAGGCCAGCCACGAACTGCGCGGCCAGGCCGGAACATTCGGATTTGATCTGTTGAGCGAGCTTTGCGATTCACTATGCATCTTGCTGGAACTAGAAAAAAACCTCGATACCGACGGCCAACCGGCCCCACCGCGTAACAATGGCGTCTGGGAGGCTGTCGTTCATCATGCCAACGCCGTAACCGCAATTGTGGAAAACAATCTCAAGGGCGATGGCGGCGCAACGGGCCGGGCGCTTTCCGCCGAGGTCACAAGGCTCCGCGAAGTCCTGACCCACGCTTCGGCCTGACGCCAGAGCGCCTCACGGCTGGAGATCGAGGTATGTTGGAGCGCCACTGCTCTTGAATAACGTCTCAGCATGGCCTTTTCCTAAAACCGGTTCTGATCTCCAGGAGGCGAGATTCAAATTTCAGTTTGATGCACTTTCCGGACATAAAACCGAGCGCACATATCATGATAGCGCTCCAAGTGGCCAAATATTTGGGCAGTTGAAGGCGCCCGGTTTCCCGGACGCCTTTTGCCGTTGCACGCCTCTTATGCCGCCAATCTACGCAATTACGCCGCTTTGGACGTCCTGGCTTCGATCGATTTGGCCTTAGTAATGGCAATCTTGCGCGGCTTCATCGCCTCGGGAACATCGCGAACCAAATCGATATTGAGCAACCCGTGCTCAAGGTTTGCATCGGCGACCTTCACATGGTCAGCAAGCCGGAAGCGGCGCTCAAAGGATCGCGCGGCAATTCCCTGATAGAGGAAATCGCGGTCTTCCTCTTCGGACGGCACTTTCTGGCCCAGAACCACCAGGGCATCTTCTTTGGTTTCGATATCAATCTCATCGGCGGAAAAACCAGACACCGCCATGGTGATCCGATATTCATCCTCGCCGAGGCGCTCGATATTGTAGGGCGGGTAACCATTGGCATTTTCGACTGTGCCCTGGTTCATCAACGATGCCAGGCGATCGAATCCAACGGTAGTTTTGTAAAGGGGGGAAAAATCAAAGGTTCGCATCACATATCCTCCTGTTGAGCGACATGGGGAGTAGGGGCCCGCCATCTGGCCGGGCATCCTTATCCGCGGCCCCAAGCTTGGCGACCGCTTCGTACTGAATCTGGGGTCGGCAGACGGTAATTCAAGCGCAAGACGCTCCATTTGGGATTTTTTCAACAATAGACGAGAATTTCGAAGTTGGCGTTTGCCATCCGTTAACGATTTTGGAACATGTCTTGAAACCCAAGTGATTCGAAGGCCTTCGAGCGGTTCGTAGCGGTTTTCTTGAAAGACAATCCATGATGAGATTTCTAGTCGTGGCCAGCGCACTTATGGCCGGTATTGTTTTGACACCAGAGGTCCGTGCTGCTCAGAATTCCGAGCCTGTCGGACAGATTTGGGGGCACAAGGACATCTCCATGGCCCGCGCTGCCGCTCGAGGTCTTCGTCGCCACGGATTTTGGGGGTTTGGCAAAGCCCGGACCCTTGGTGGTCACCTTTATCTTCAGGCCTATCGTGGGCGCGGTATTCCGGTGATGGTCAAAATTGACCTCGAAGGCGGACGAATTGTAGCGGTAAAGACATTTGAGCGCCGGCATGTGCGCAGCGGTATAGCCCTGGGCGATAATCGGCTGATTTAGATCACGTCCAACACGTGAAAGCGGGTTCAACCAGAAATTGACGTGTTGACGGCAGCAACCGATGCCGGTATTTCCGCAGAGCCCGTGCCACACCGACCAAGGGAGCGCAGGAAAACGTGGGTAACCTTGCGCCCGATACTCAATCCGCCGAACCGGCCAACGCCGAAATGCGAAAATCCGCGTCCTCAGGCACCTCAACCCAGATGCTTTCAGCCAGCCCTGGCCTTGCTGCACCCAAATTCCAGAGCCGCTCGGGCATCATTGGTGAAGGGCAGCTTGTTCCAACGGCTGAAAATCCGGTCCCGCCATCTTCGGTCTCGGGATATTTCGATGGGCTGGACCTTGCCCGGATCCGCTATGCCCGATGGGAAGCGGACGAAGATGCGCTGAGCGCTTTTGGGGGATGCGGAACAGTTTGCATATTTACCGGTCGTTCGGAATTTATTGAAAAATACTTCGAAACCGTCCAGAATCTGCGCGCACGCGGCTATGATGTCGCCATCATGGACTGGCGCGGCCAGGGCCGCTCGGCGCGCCCGCTTGGCAATCCCCGAAAAGGTCACATCACAACTTTTGAGCAATATCACGGCGACCTGGTGAATTTCATGCGCGAAGTCGTGCTTCCCGATTGCCGGCCACCGTACTTCGCCCTTGCCCACTCCATGGGTGGTGCCGTCCTCCTGGCGGCTGCGGCGCGGGCGCAGCCTTGGTTCAAGCGCATGGTGCTTTCGGCGCCAATGTTGCAACTGGCACACCGCTGGCCTTCGACAAAAGCCATGCGGCGCTTGTCGGAAATCGCCTGTTATGGCGGCCTTGATGCCCTATTTGTTCCCGGAGGAGGCGGTAAATCTCTGGAGACACTACCTTTTACGGGAAATGACCTGACGAGCGATAAAAAACGCTTCGCGCGCAATGTCGATATTTTAAAAGCCGCACCTGAACTTGGCATCGATGGGCCGACATTTGGCTGGGTCCATGCCGCAGGCCAAGCGATGGAGGCATTGAGTGATCCTGAATTTCCTTCCCGGGTCCATACACCGGTGCTGATGATCGCCGCAGGGCAGGACACCGTGGTGTCGTCTCGTGCTATCGATCTTCTGGGCCGCGATCTCAGGGGCGGCGGCAGTCTGGTCATCGACGGCGCCCGACATGAAATTCTGATGGAACGCGACCGATACCGCGAACTTTTCTGGGCCGCTTTTGACGCCTTTGTTCCCGGCAGCGATGAAATGGAAAACATTCTCAAGCGCTAAAGCTTGTCGCCAAAAATTGAGAACCGGTTTTGGGAAAAATGCACGACCCGACAAAGATCTAAAGTATGGCGCTGATCAATATGATCGCGACATGCTTTAGGGATATTTTTTCAATTTTTCAGCCACAAGTCTGTTGGAGAGTTTCGTCAAGCATTTCCATGGCTTGAGCATGCAGCGAAGGCGTCGCTGCGGCAACGATCCGCCCTCCAATTTGAGCCGGACCGCCCGTCCACTGGGTGATGACTCCACCGGCGCCCCGCACAATTGGCACCAAAGCGGCGATATCGAATGGCTTGAGTGAGGCCTCAATAACCAGATCAAGATGGCCGGCTGCAAGCATGCCGTAAAGATAACAATCGCCACCGAATCGAAGGAGCCGGCATACGTCCGCCACGGCTTCGAAGGCGGCAAGCTCACCCTTGCCGACGAAAATCTCCGGGGAAGTGGTGCCAAGACTGGCGTCAGGTAGACGAGAACATGCACTGGTGGACAAAGTCTGGGCGGGCCCCCGGGTGACCAGTTCAGCCCGGCCCGGCCGGCCGATGAACCGCTCGCCGATATATGGCTGATCGAACAGTCCAAGAATCGGCTCGCCGTCCTTCTGCAGGCAGATCAGCGTGCCCCACAGGGGAAGACCGGTTACAAATGCTCTGGTGCCGTCAAGAGGGTCGATGACCCAGACATAAGCACTATGGGCAGGCCGGTCGCCAAATTCCTCACCTACAATCCCATGTGTGGGATAGCTGGTCTCGATTAAGGCACGGATGGCCTGCTCGGCGCCGCGGTCAGCTTCGGTAACCGGGTCCATCTTGCCATCAGCGGCCTTGTCACCAATTTCAGGGCGCTGGCGGAAATGGGCCAGTGTTTCCAATGCGGCGGCATCTGCCAGCCTGTGACCAAATGCAATATATTCGTCGATATCCGTATCGGTCATGGAACGGAACTCCGGCCGGAAGTTATGATTCTAGCGAATTTTTTTCTGACTGGTACGGCACAGATCTGCTTTCCCATCCGCCCACCTTGATGAGTATGCTTAAGGGGTGACCGAGCGGGGAAGCAGACCAACGCCGTTGCCTCGGTATATCTTCTAGATTGCCCAGTCAAACAAGCCCCACCTGGCCAATACACTCAAGCCCGGGATCGGGTTTCAATGGATTTAGCACATTCACCGAGAAATACCGAACGTTCGTTCGAATAAATATCACTTAGGTTGGTTGAAATTGCTGCACTGCGTACATATTATTGCACTGCGACATGGCGTTCTCCGCCATCTCGTTGCCCAGTATGGGCGTTTCCTCCCAAAACTTGGGCCGTCCGCAAGGACGGCCTTTTTTTTGAAACCCATCTCGACGTGGCAGGGTCAGATTACCTTAGAAAAGACAGAAAAAAAGAAGGCCTAAAGCATTGGCGCAATTAATGTATTGCGATATGCCCTAGGCTCGAAAGTGTGGAATAGGTGGAAAATTCGGATGAGTCTCGTATTTTCCAAAAGGCATGGTACCACACGACTTTAGCCAGCTCGAACCCGGTCGAGGAAATTGTCAACTTCCGATTTCAACGTTTCAGCCTGCAACGAAAGCTCGCCGGCCGCAGAGGTGACCTCGCCCGAAGCTGCACCGGCTTCCTGGGACGCTTGTGTCACTCCGGCAATATTTGAGGAGACCTCCTGGGTTCCAGCTGCGGCTTCCTGGACATTGCGGGCTACTTCCTGGGTGGCTATGCCCTGCTCTTCCATGGCCGCGGCAATAGCGGTTGAAGTTTCCTCAATCTGCTTGATGGTCTTGCCGACATCGTCGATCGAGTTTACCGCCTCGCTGGTTGCCGTCTGAATTTCCGAGATATGTTCCGAAATACTCTCGGTGGCTTTTGCGGTCTCGTT
>QILX01000227.1 GCA_003232175.1 Hyphomicrobiales bacterium
ACAGGTGGCCAAGAACCTGTTCCTGACCCCTGAACGCTCGCTGCGGCGGAAAATCAAAGAAGCGTTTTTTTCGCTGTGGATGGAAGCGCGGCTGAGCAAACGCCAGATTCTCAAACTCTATCTTGACCGGGCCTATATGGGCGGCGGGACATTTGGCGTCGAGGCGGCGTCGGAATATTATTTCAACAAATCCATTCGCGACGTTTCTCTGGCCGAAGCGGTCATGCTCGCAGGTCTTTTCAAGGCGCCGACACGATTCTCTCCGACCCACAACCTGCCGGCAGCACGCGCACGTGCCAATGTTGTACTCGAGCGCATGATCGATGCCGGTTTCATCACCGATGGCCAGGCCCGTGTCGTGCGGCTGCGCCCCGCCGACCTGGTCGCGCCCGCGGCAAGTTACGTCCCCGAAAACTACCTTGACTGGGCGTTCAGCGAGGTTCAGCGCATTGCCGATGGCCGGGCCTACGTTCTCAGCGTGAAAACCACGCTCGACCTTAAACGCCAGAAACAGGCCGACGATGCCGTTCAGACGATATTGCGCGAGAGCGGTAAAGCCAAAGGCGTCGACGAAGCGGCGCTGGTTTCAATGACCCTTGATGGGGCGGTGCAGGCAATGATCGGCGGCCGGGACTATGGAGAAAGCCAGTTCAATCGCGCCGTCGACGCCAAACGCCAGCCGGGATCATCCTTCAAACCCTTTGTCTATCTCGCGGCTCTGAATGAAGGGTTCACGCCCAAATCGATCGTGATCGACAGCCCGATTACTATCGGCAACTGGAGCCCGAGAAACTATTCCCGCCGCTATCGCGGTCGCATCACCCTTGCCACGGCACTGCAAAAATCGGTGAATGTCATTCCGGTCAAACTGGCGCAGAACTTTGGCCGCAAAAAAATCGCCGCAACGGCAAAAGCCATGGGGATTCGGACCGAACTTCGCCTGAACCGGTCCATGCCACTGGGCACCAATGAAGTTACCGTCCTTGATATGACGGGCGGATTCGCCGTCTTCGCCAATGGCGGCATGTCGGTCAAACCGTACGGGGTGCTGGAGATCCGCACGCAGGAGGGCGAACTCCTTTACGACCGCGAGCGCGATGAGCCGGCGCCAAAACGGGTGGCTGAACTCGAAAAAATCGAGCAGCTCAATTCGATGCTCGGCGGTGTTGTCACCGGCGGCACGGCGCGGCGGGCGCAACTTGGATTCACTCCCGCAGCCGGCAAGACCGGCACGACACAAGCCTATCGCGATGCCTGGTTCATGGGCTACACCGGGGAACTGACCACCGGGGTTTGGATGGGCAATGACAGTTTCAGTCCAACCAAGAGGCTCACCGGCGGCAATCTTCCGGCAATGATCTGGCAAAAATACATGTCCGTGGCCCAGTCGGACCTGTTCATCACCCCAATTCCGGGGGTCAAATCCTACGGTACACCGCGGCCGATTATCTCCGACGCGCAAAAACAGCGGCTTGCGGCGGCCCAGTCGATCGCTGAGGCCAAACGCGACCGGTCCGTCGAGGTTTTAAACAATCTCACCGACCTTTTTGAGCGCGGGGCCAAGGGGCCAATCGAACAGGACCGCCCGCAAGCCTCGATTGATCGCGGGGTAGTTGTTGCACCCGCTGGCGCTGTCCGCACTGCCGGCCGGGTCACGAAGACGCCAAATTCGGCGACCTCTGCCCGGTAGGTCCTGGCCCTTTGAGATGGACCGGCGTCCGGCGCTGCACTGTGAGGATGAATTTTCGCCTGGTTTTTAGAATATTAAAAACAGGTGGCCGTCAGTGGGAACAGATCCGATCCGCGACCAGCCAACTAACATTTATTGTTCGTCATTCATGAGTTTGAGAGCGGGCTGAACACATCGTTTTGGTATTGGGCGTAAATTCACTTGTCTTTGAGTGCCCTTTCCCTCAAATAATAGCCGTGGCGGTAAGGCGGGACCTCACAAGTGCGTTCGTTTATCAAGTTCATAATATATACGACCATCGGCATAACCCTGGGCCTGGGCTCGACATGGTATGTGCTCGACGAAGGTATCAGTCTTGACGCTGTTAGCGTCGGCGCCTGGACGGTTCGTACCCAAGCCGGACAGCCGATCGCTGATCCTTATACAAGCGCCTATGTGGCACGCATCGGCCATATTCCTCTCAATATTGAGGAGGCGATCTATTTTTTCACCAGCATTGACGACGAAGGCGTTCCTCTGGATCTGGCCTGCACCTACATGCTGACTGGTCCGGGACTGCGTTCCGCCTGGTGGAGCCTTTCAGCGCATCTGCCCGATGGCAGTGTGATCGATAACCCGGCGCAGCGGTTTTCCTTTACCCAGGCGACGCTGCTTTTTGACGAAGATCAAACCTTCCGCCTGACGGTTTCCCCGCAAGCCCAACCCGGCAACTGGCTGCCAACCGCCGGCAGTGGACCTTTCGTACTGGTCCTTCGTCTGCACGGACCCGCCGCCGATTATGTCCGCGCACCTGAAACCACGCCGGTTCCGGGAATTGAACGGGAGAGCTGCCCATGAGGGGGATGGTCCTTTGGCTTTCAGTGGCCATCGTTTTGGGGGGTATCGTACATATTGCCGCCATGCTGGTCATTCCGACGCTGGCGCCGATGAGCGCCTTCAGCCGGTTTGAAGCGACGATGCAATCCAACCAGGCGCGGGTTCTGGAACCGGTGGACGCCAAACAAATGCCGTTTCCTTTTGCCAGCCCCGATGTGGTCTATGTCCTGTGCCGTTATGATGTTTCAGCCACGCCGGTGCGCCTGTCGGCATCAACCGAGAATGTTTATTGGTCGGTCGGGATATACGAACCTGACGGGGGTAATTATTTTCATATCAATTCCATGCAGTCCACGTCGCCAAACGCCGACATATTGCTACTCGGGCGCGGCCAGGAAGCTGATTTGGGTAATGATGTCACTATTGTGCGCGCCACTCACCCAAGCGGTCTCATAATCCTCAGACTGTTCATGCGCGACCGAACCATGGTGAAATCCCTGAAAGAAAAGGCGACCGCCGCACGATGCTCGGCATTTGTGCCCGAAGACGCCGATGAGGAACCCGATGCCACCTTACCGGCGGAGGATGCGGATTCCTCACCGGCGGAGGATGTCGATTCCTCACCGGCGGTCACAGGGTCAACGAATTAATTTTTGGGTTTAGAAAAACGCCCGGACTAATTACCGAACCGGCTCAACAGGCTCGGGCAAGGCTTTGGGATATGCAGCCACTCGTGCGGGGCAGAGATAACGCATATTGAGTGCCCAGTCCGTTGAGATTGGCGTCCAACTTGGTGATTTTGCGACGCAGATATATTCCAGCTTGACGCCCGCATAACCTGGCTCTGGATTGGAGAGGTAGGCCTCGGAGATCGCCAGCCTGTAGCCCTCCAAACGCACGCCGACAGCATCAAGCGTTATTTCGATCAGGGCGCGGTTTTCTTCAACCCGGCGCAGAACATCACGGGCAACCGAGGGACGGATATCACCGGATTCGATTTCGCCGGTGCGAATGCTGTCGGCCCGATAGACCCTAACCGCCGCAGACCAGAGGCCGTCAATGTTGCGCCCGTCGCTGCGAATATCATCGGTGATGGCATTCATGCGCGCCTCGCCGGACTTAAAACCGATGCGGTTTATTTCGCCAACATAATATTTCGCGGTCTTTTTGGATTTCAGGGCCGCGCGGATTTTGCGGGGCGCTATGGGCGGCAATTGAGAATAATTGCCATAGGTCTTCTGGTGGGCATAGGTGCGGGTCAGGGCATCAGCATATCGGCGCAGGTCGGTTTCAGCCGGTGTAAACGCCACTCGCCCGCTATGGCCGACCTCATAGCCGGGCACAGCCGAATAAGGGTTCATACCGATCCGGGTGGCCAATAGATTTGGATTATCGCGACCAAAATCACCCTGCCGTCCACAACCGACCAGGACCAGCGATATCAGAACCACCAGCCAGAGCGGCGAGATGGTGAACAGATTTTGCGCCCATTGGCTCAAACCCCGATGCCGGTGGCGCTGATGGTGGGACTGGAAGACAAGAAAATCACGCCTGCTGTGAGATGTAGCCGCCCCCGAAGAGTTCAACTCAGCCCTGCCCAAGGCGCGGTTTTCCGTCGCCCTTGTCAGGTGAGCCCGCCCGCCGGCGCGGCAGGCGATCCGCAAGAGTGAAATTCTGGCGCTCGATGCGAACACCTGGAAAAATAACGACTTCTGCACGAGACGTGACGGCAACAGCGGGCCCGTCAGCCTCCGGCTCGTTCAAATCCGGCTTCCGCCGGCCTGCCTCATCAGGAAAAGGCACAATCTCCGCCATGACGGCCCCCTCATTTCAGCCCGGTCAGATGCGTTCGTTTCAAGACGAATTAAGGGAGGTTTATGGTTAACAAAACCCTAAAGCATGCCGCGATCGTTCCGATTGGCGCCCAATGCGGAGGACGGTTTTTCGGCATGCACCATGCCTATCGGGTCATGCCCCTGTCATAACCCTGCCATTGGTTTATCACCGCAATTAGGTTTCTGGTCCTTCAGGTTCTGACGGTACCAGCTGGTCACCGAGAAAATGACGAAGGTCCCGGTCTTCGATCTCGATAATCCAGATATCGGGGTCGAAACCTATCTCGCGGGCCAGGTGCCGATCAATACGGCGAATTTCCGGTGGATTTGCCGGGTCGTACCGGTCCTCCTGGGCCACCAGGCGCCAGTAGCGTTGGCCGGTGTCGGCGTCGCCGGCTCCCATATCGGGACCGAATAAGTCTGATTTACCATCGGTCCGGGTGGTGCGTACGAAGATTGCGCCGGCGTCGGCGTCACCTTTCCGGGCCACGAATGCGGCTGCGCCCTGAGCATGCACAAGCCGGATATGGGCCATGGCCCAGATTTCTGATTTCAGCCGCATTTGAGTTTGAATTGAGGCATCTATGGCGGATTGAATTCCGCAAATCCGCTAAAGGGGGGTGTACTCAAACCGGTTCAGCCGCTGGACCAGCTTGAACGTAACCTCGCCGGTCACAGGCAACCCGGTTTCGCGTTCAAACTTGGCGATGGCGTCCCGGGTTTCGCCGGTGACGACGCCGTTTTTAGATTTGACGTCATAACCAAGACTGGCGAGCTGTTTTTGGACCGTGACCACCAGACGGATCATTTCACCGCTTTCAGGGTCGGCGGACGCCTCGCGGAGCGGCTGGGTCAGCTGCAGGTGATCGAGCAGGAGCTGGGAGGGCTGGCCGGTGACTTCCAGGCTCATCTGGCGCTGGTATTCGGCAATGGCAGCACGGGTTTTCGGCGAAATAAGCCCATCGGCGGCCCCAACATCCAAACCATGACGCGCCAGCTCGATTTGCAGCGACTTGATCAGTATTGCAGTGGTGGCGGGGTTTGAATCGCTATCAACGGGTAGTGGAAATTGCGCTAGTGCCAACCGCGCCGTTTTGTCGTTTTCAAACGCCCGGACCGCCGTTCTGTCCGTGAGGAGGGTAACCGGCCCAGGTTTTGACGGCAGGGGATAGGGCGGATCAAACGCCAGCGCCCAGAAAAACGCCGCGCCGCTCAAGACGATGATAGTCGATCCGGCTATTTCGGCGACACGTAGTCGCATAAGTCGCCCCCAATCCTGCGCCGACCTAAACTCGGGCAGCAAAATTGCTGCCAGATATATGAACCCCAAGTGGTTGGATGTTCGGAACCGAATGGGGCGAAAGAATGGCAAAGGCCAAATTCTCGGTCAGCCAGCGCTGATTGCTAACATCTTAGCGGGTATTGCTGCGCCGTTCAAACTCGCATACCCGGGGGAATTTGATTCGCACCGTTGTGCCTTTTCCAGGCGCGCTATCAATCTGCATCGACCCGTCATGACATTGCACCAGCTTCTTGACCACAGAAAGACCAAGGCCGGTGCCTTCAAATTTCCGGTCAACATCGCCGTCAGCCTGGAAAAACGGCTGACCAAGTCGGCTGAGGTCCCGCTTTGCGATGCCGATACCCTCATCTTCCACCCAGAACGTCGCGGCGTACTCTCCAACACCGGCACCAATGGTGACACATGAATTTTCGTTTGAAAACTTCACCGCGTTTGACAGCAGATTGATGACGATCTGCCTTATCGCCTTTTTGTCGGCGATGACCGAACCGGACGAAGTGGAAAAATCGAATCTAAAGTGCACACCCGAAGAGCTGGCGAAAGGTTCGACCATTTTTGCGGTGGCGATCAAAAGTTCGCAGAGGTCGAATTCTTCCAGTGACAGTGTCGCTTCGCCAGCTTCAATCCTGGACATTTCAAGCAGGTCATTGACCACCTGCAACAGATGCGTCCCGCTTTCATTAATAAGGTCAACATATCTGCTTAAATTGTTGATATTATTAAAATTTATATCGCCTTTCAGTTCTCCGTCGAGGATATCCGAGAACCCGATTATCGCATTCAACGGCGTGCGCAGCTCATGGGTGACATTNNNNAGACGGGATTTTGCCTGATCGGCCTTTGCGGCCGCCTCGTGGCTGTCCCGCAGCAGGTTCTCCTGCTGTTTCTGGTCGGCTATGTCACAGATTATGACCAGGCAGGACCGCTCCGAGCCGATTTTCAGCTCCGTTGGTCGAAAACGGCCCCTGACCCAAATGAATTTGCCCATTTCAGACGACTGGCTCCAGAGTCGCATTTCAATTTCGGAACCCTGCTTGCGGTCTACGGCGCTGGCGCAGGCGTCTACAAAGGCCTCCTGATCCAGATCATGAACAGCGCCAAGAAGCGCGGCGTCCTGAAGAGATCCAGCTCGCACGCCAAATATGCCCGATGTACCTGCCGAGACCATATGGGCCCTGCCGCTGCGGTCGTGTATGGAATAGGCGTCATTCGAATTTTCAACAATGAGCCGATTGAAATGCCGCCAGCGCGCCAGATATCCGCCTGCCGATGCCTGGTTCATGTATTCGGCGGCGGCGTGGGCGCCGGCATAAACCAGCGCGGTTGCCATTCCGGCAGTTTGCAGGACCGGCAAAACGTCCTGCGGGCTCGCCGGGGGTAGAAGCGACCAGATATGGCCCAGATAAAGTCCGCCCAGACTGGCAAAGGCCAGAATTAGTGCAAATGCGATATAGCTGAAGGACGCCGAGAATACAGCGCCAATCGGGACCAGCAGCAGCCACGGCAGCAAAAACGAATCCAACCCTCCGGTCACAGCGGCAATTGCCGTAACCATGGAGGCAAGGTTCAGCGAAACCACCGGATGTCCAGGCTTCACATGCCCCCAACTGGTGAACCCACCGGCCACAACCAGCGAAAGCGCCAGCCAGACAAGGGACCCATCAATCAGGACCTCAAATTGCCGATTAACCGCCAGGCGCACCAATAAAAGTAAGACAACGCACCCGCCTCCGGCGGAAAACAGCCACATATTGGATTTTGCACGCAACCGCGCCAAATCACCCTCATCGATATTCAGAACAATCCGCCTTCCGCAAACCGAATGATCTTTGCAGTGACCGTTGTTTCGGGGCCTTCCCGGCCTGAAACGGCAGCGCAAAAATAGAAACAATTGTCTTCAAGTTTGCTCCAAATACATTTCAATTCTACCAACGGAATTTTGCGATATCGGAAATTTCGGTTGCTAGGTTGAACAAAATTCGCATCGCCATCTTCCGGCGCAACACTCATTTTTTGACAAAAGGACGCAGATTTGTCCCTGATCAAAATGGCTTTCTGGCTCAGTGTCATCATCGCGCTTGCGCCCGTTGACCCGTTGCCGTCCAAGACCGTGGTTGCCAAGGACGCATCGGCGACCACCGGCCTTTCCAATGACGCAGTGGGCATAGCCCGGGCAACGGTTTCAGATATGGCGTCGTTTTGCGACCGCAATCCCGACGCCTGCGAAACTGGAACCAGGGTTCTGGACCGTTTCGGCGCCAAGGCCATTGCGGTGGCTGCGTACGTTTTCAATGTCGTCTCCGGTTCGGCGGGCCGCACCACCACTGAACCCGAACCGCGGACACTGCCGGCATCGGCTTTGACCCGGCCAGCTGAAAATTCCAGGCCACAGAACACATTGCAGCCTGACGATCTTGAAGCGCCCTGGGTTGGCCCGATCGATGACGACGCCTGATGTGAAACTCGCCATACCCATCTTTCATGTAACGTCCACCGGTCTTGCGGTTGCCGTGGGCCGGTCAAGCGCTTAAATTTGGGTCCAGCCCCCCTCAATATGGACCCGCTGAAACATGGCCGAACGTGAAATTGAGTCTCTGATCGAGGATTTTGAATTCCTCGATGACTGGGAGACAAGGTACAGATACGTCATCGAACTCGGTAAGGCGCTGCCGCCGATCGCCGAAGCAGACCGCAACAAGGCCAACAGGGTCGAGGGGTGCGTCAGCCAGGTCTGGCTCGTCTGCGCCTCGCAAACCCGCGACGGCCAAACCGTCCTGGCTTTCACCGGCGACAGCGATGCCCATATCGTACGCGGTCTGATCGCCATTTTATTTGGCATCTGCACGGGCCGCACCCCGCGCGAAATCCTTGCCACCGACATCGAAGACCTTCTGCACCGCATTGGTCTGGATGCCCACCTCACTCCCCAACGCTCAAACGGTCTTCAGGCCATGGTGCGGAAAATCCGCCAATTTGCCACCGAGGCCCTGGTCGAGGACGCCAGGGCCCTATGAAAACAGGTGACACCATTCGCGGGGTGTCGCCCGGTTTCGCCACCGCTTTCCGACTTCTGCTGAAGCCCTGATCCTATCGCGAACCTAGTGGAATGTGGGCCAACCCCGCCGGGGTTGTCCCATTGCGCGCCCGCGGGCCGGTGATACCATAGTGACGGGCGAGGATATCCAGGGCGAGGCGCAGGACCAGTTTGGCGGAACGCTGGGGCCAGGCCCGCGATTTTTCAGCCTCGCCTAGGCCAATCAGGAAACAGCAGACATCGACAACAATATCCGCCATTTCGGGCCCGACGGCGTTTACGGCACGCGTAAAACGCTGTCGGGCCGCCAGGGCTGTATCGCTGAGGTCGTTTGCGCTATTGCCCGGCGCTGACCGGGAGCCTGGCCCGTAGGTCTGGATGCGGGTCCAGTTGGTCGTGATGCTGGGGGTCATCTGGGCCAGGGTAAAATCTGTACGCAAGCGGTCTCCCGCCGCCGCCATGTCATCGGTAATGAAGGGATTTCCATCAGGCCCTTTGCGCCGGCGCAACCAGCCAAGAGGGTTTTCGCCTTCATTTATCCGCACCGGGCGACGGCTGCCGTCTGGCATTTCGACCATACGTTCAGCAATCACCTGATGCTGGGATCTGTAACCGTCCTCGCCACCTTTTGATCGCACCAGCCAGGCCAGTCCGGTGGCGGATATGTGCCAGTTGCCGCTGCTGTCCTGCTCGACCCATTCCTGGCGGCGGAAATGTTCAAGCACGTGGGCGTGGCATATCGCCGAAGGCTTTTTCTGACCGGAACGCAAAACAATACTGACCTCGGTTGAGGGCAACCCGGTGCGATTTATGCCCCCTGCCCTCCCATGCGCGCCCTTTTTCGCCATTACCGGAAGAAGGCGCCTGGCTTCGCGCTCAAGAGCTTTTGGCGTCAGCTTGAAGTTCGTATTATTCGATACCGGCGGTGCGACGTTCATTTGTACACCGACAGGTTCGTCAACCGGATCGCGGCCTGTTCAAGATGCTCGAGGGCGAAATCAAAACCGGCATCGTCGCGCAGATCTTCAACCAGACGGCAGGCATAGGCTACCGTGGTACGGTCACGCCCAAACTTTCGCCCAACACGGGTCAGGGACAGGCCGAGGGTGACATGGGCCATATACATCGCGACTTGCCGGGTCAGGGCAATCGGGGCCTTGTCACGGTTTGGGGCCACAATAGCGTAAGGATCGATCGCAAATCCCGCGGCGATCACCGAGACCAGCGCCCCGATATCAACTTCCCCCGCCGCCCGGCTCGCGATGACCTCCGCGCCGTCGACTGGGACCAATTTTGGGCTTGAAACGACTACATCCATGACGATCTCCCTTACATTCGTTTGTTGCTCATTTACCGTCTAACAGGAAAATCTCACCTATTTCGTGACATGCGGGGATAAGTTTTCTATGTATACGGTTCAATTCTTAGGTTCTGGATGGCGCCGGTGAAAACTAGAATTCGACATTTCAGGAAGATGCGAGGCATGACCCTTCAGGGTCTGGCCGACCGAATTGGAACAACGCCACAGACGGTTCAAAGGCTTGAAACCGCCAATATGACCGTTTCCACCGATTGGCTGGAGAAAATCGCCATGGCGCTGGAGATCCGTATTGTCGATCTGCTTGAGGACAAAGAACGGCGGGGTATATCCATGCTGGGCGTTGTCGGCCGGGGTGACCGGGTGGCCGTTGGCGACATTGACGATGAGTTCACCTTGGACATTCCCGCCGATGATCCGGTCGCCGTGGAGCTCACCAGCGCCATCGGCCCTTACAAAGCCGGAGCGATCCTCGTCGGCAACCGGTATCGGGGCCAGGATGCCGCGAATGCCGCCGGCCGCAATGCCATTGTCGGGCTGAAAGACGGATCGGTGGTTCTGCGACGGGTCATCCTGCATCCAGACGGGGGGGGCATGTCACTGGTGTCGCTGGAGTCGGGCGGCGATATCACCCACGGGCCGAACATCGCCTGGGCGGCGCCAATCGTCATGGCGGTATTTTACGAAAAATGACCTGCCGACGGCAACGGAACTGGTCGTTTGTTTACAACCCTGGCGTGAAACCAGATAAAATATTCTGGAATATTGTTTTCAGGCCCGGGCGATCTGGGAGTTGGAACCGGGATATGGTCCGATTTCGTTGGTAAGGGTCACAGCCTCGGAAACAGGTACAAAGGCATCATAAGAAAATATCATCTGAACCGCCCCATTGGCGTCCGCAAGGGGAAGGCGCAGCCAGAACTGGGCCAGATGTTCGCTTCGCGCGCTCGGTGATTTTACAACACCCTGGGCCGGCAAGGCGCCTTTTACCACCCGCCGGTAGGACGAAATCCAATAATCGCGGTTGGAACCCCAGTCGAGTTCTTCCACATATTTGCCGGTAATTTCCCCATCATAGATATCGTAGAGGCGGGTTCCCGCCAGCCTGATGCGATAGCGTAACGGGTCATGCTCGATGTCTATCAGGCTTACAAAAGGCAGAAGATGGGGAATATCGCTGGGATTTAAATCGCTGCGCATCGGCATATCTCGGTCACCGGCGCATTTGCGCCAGTAGTCGTAAATCTGCTGTTGTTCTGGGATGACCAACTGCGCGCGAAATGCAAGCCCAGACCGCCCCATATTAAATCTTTCCGCCACATCAATGAGTGATTCGACTATGAATCACGACGCAAGAAAGAGCAAGTCCCTTCTCGCTGCCAATACCACATCGGCCATTATTATAACCATGCCCCGGTTCGCCACGCTCGACTAACCCGACATGGTGAAAAGGCGTGTGGTGAAAAACCTAGCTCAAACCGGCTGGTGCATGATTTGGATCTACGCCACCAAACCACACCAACTTC
>QILX01000124.1 GCA_003232175.1 Hyphomicrobiales bacterium
GGGGCGGTTCTGGCCCTGCAGATTTTCATCGGTGGTTCGCGTTTTAATGCCGAGAGCATTGTCGCCTCGATCGTCGCCCTTGGCATCACACGGGAGCTTGGCCCGGTCATCGCGGCGCTGATGGTGGCGGGCCGGGTGTCGGCGTCGATTGCGGCCGAGATCGGCACCATGCGGGTGACCGAACAGATCGATGCCCTGGTGACACTGTCGGCCAATCCGTTTCGGTATCTGGTCATGCCAAGGATCGTCGCCGGCGTGCTCACCCTGCCCTTGCTGGTCGCCGTCGCCGATACCATAGGTATTTTCGGCGCCTACGTGGTCGCCACCCAAAGCCTGGGTTTCAACAGCGCCACCTATATCAAGAACACCGTTGATTTTATCCAGATCCAGGACGTCGTTTCAGGGTTGATCAAGGCGGCGGTATTTGGGTTCATCATCACGTTCCAGGGCTGCTACCACGGTTTTTACAGCCGTGGCGGTGCCCAAGGGGTCGGACAGGCAACAACCAGCGCCGTGGTATCCGCATCGATCCTGATCCTTGCCGCCAACTATCTGATGGCTTCGTTGATATTCACAGAATGAGCGCCGAAATCAAAATTTCTCTACGCGGGATCAAAAAAAGCTTCGGTACGAATTTGGTGCTCGACGGGGTCGATCTTGATATCGAAGCAGGCAAATCGACGGTCATTATTGGCGGCTCGGGCACCGGAAAATCCGTGCTGCTCAAATGCATACTCGGCCTGATCGAACCCGATGCGGGCGAAATATTGTTTGATGGCAAGAAGTTGACAAAACGCAGCCGGATGGAATTACGGTTTTTTCAGCGTATCGGCATGCTATTTCAGGGCGCGGCTTTGTTTGACAGCCTGCCGGTGTGGGAAAATGTCGCTTTCGGCCTCATTCAGGGTCACAACACGCCACGCAAGGAAGCCCATGACATCGCCATCGAGACGATCCGTAAAGTCGGGCTGGCTGCTGATGTCGGCAAGCTTTCCCCTGCCGAGCTTTCAGGGGGCATGCAAAAACGGGTCGGTCTGGCCCGCGCCATTGCCGCCAATCCGGAAGTCATATTCTTTGATGAACCGACCACCGGGCTTGACCCGATCATGGCCGATGTCATCAATCAGCTCATTATCGAGCGCGTCAACGATATTGGCGCAACGGCGGTGTCGATCACCCACGATATGTTTTCCGCCGACCGCATTGGCGATACCACGGCGATGATTTACCAGGGCAAGATCATCTGGGAGGGGCCGTCCAAATCCGTTCAAGACAGCGGAAACCCTTATGTCGAGCAGTTTATCAGCGGTCGGGCCGAAGGGCCGATCGAGCTGGATGTGCTCAAGCCGTGACCTCGCACCCCTAGTGGCCCGAGCCGCCAAACAGTTTACCTGCCAGTCCTGCGGCGGCCGCACTGGAAAATGGGCCGGGCGCTGCGACGATTGCGGTGAATGGAATACCATTGTCGAAGACGCTGCTTCCCCGCCCGGGTTCCAAATCTCAAGCGCCCGCCAGGGACGGGGACGGGTAATTGAACTTACCGACCTGCAATCTGGAAGCCTGAACCCGTCGCGGCTGAAAACCGGCATTGCTGAATTTGACCGGGTGGTTGGCGGAGGCATTGTACCTGGCTCGGCGTTGCTGGTTGGCGGCGATCCGGGGATAGGCAAATCGACCCTGTTGTTGCAGGTGGCAGCATCGGTCGCCGCCACCGACCGCAGGGTTACCTATATCTCGGGCGAGGAGTCGCCCGACCAGGTTCGCCTGCGGGCCCAAAGGCTGGGGGTTAGGGAGGCGAATGTCGAACTTGGCGCCGCCACCAGCGTCGCCGATATTCTGACGACATTGGAATCCGGACCGCTGTCGCCCGCTCTGGTGATCATCGATTCCATCCAGACCATGTGGGACGAAAGGGTTGAATCCGCCCCCGGCACCGTAGCTCAGGTGCGAGCATCTTCCCAGGCGCTGATCCGTTTTGCCAAGGCGCGGGATACCACCATGGTGCTCGTGGGCCACGTCACCAAGGACGGCCAGATCGCCGGCCCCCGCGTTGTTGAACACATGGTCGACGCGGTGCTTTATTTCGAAGGCGACCGAGGCCACAGATTTCGTATCCTGCGCGGGGTGAAGAACCGTTTCGGCCCAACGGACGAGATCGGCGTATTTGAGATGACCGGTGGCGGGCTGGCTGAAGTTGAAAACCCTTCCGCACTATTTATCGGCGGCCGCGACGAGAGCGCGCCCGGGGCCGCAATCTTTGCCGGCATCGAGGGCACCCGGCCCATATTGGTGGAAATCCAGGCCCTTGTCGCCCCCTCCTCCCTTGGCACCCCAAGACGCGCCGTCGTCGGTGCCGATGCTTCGCGCCTCGCCATGATCATTGCCGTCCTGGAAGCCCGCTGCGGCGTTTCCATGGCCGGTCAGGATGTCTATCTGAACATTGCCGGGGGATTACGCATCCAGGAGCCCGCTGCCGATCTTGCCGTTGCCGCGGCGCTGTTGTCGTCGCTGACTGGCGCGGCATTGCCGACAGGCACGGTGCATTTTGGCGAAATCAGCCTTTCAGGTGCGGTTCGGCCTGTTGCCCAGCCCGGATCGCGCCTCAAGGAAGCCAAGAAACTGGGATTCGGTGGTGCGGTCATTCCAGCAGCGGACCAAAATGACAGCGACATGCCGGCGGGCCTCGAAATTTCCTTGGTTGAGGACCTTGCCGCACTTGTCGGCCGAATTGCCGCTGCGCGGACTGAAGGCATTGACTAAAATGAACCGGCATTTTTGTCACCAGCGGGCTCAAATTATCGGAGTTTTCCCATGATCGCCTTCATTGTGCGCAAAGACCTCGACGTGCCCCCCAAGATGGGTCTATGAAAACTTCCACAAATTCGCGGAAAAATCTGAGGATTCGCCATGTCGTCGCCGTTCACAGCTCTTGACGTCGTTCTAATCGGAATTGCGTTTTTGTCGGCCATTCTGGCGATGTTTCGCGGTTTCACCCGCGAAGTGCTATCCATTTTATCCTGGGTGGCTGCTGGCGGCGCGGCTTTGTGGGCTTATCCACTGATGAAAGACCGGGTGCGCGAGCTTATTCAGCCCCAGGCCCTGGCCGACGGGGTACTGATCGCCGGCACATTTATAATCGTGCTTATCGCCGTATCGCTCATTACCGTTCGGATCACCGACCTTATCCTGGACAGCCAGATCGGCGCCATAGACCGCACCTTGGGCTTTATTTTCGGGCTGGTACGAGGCGTGATTCTGGTGGTCGTCGCTTTTTTGTTCTTCTCCTGGCTGGTGCCCGAACGCCAGCAGCCGGACTGGGTCCGCAACGCGCAAACCGCGCCGTTTATGAATAGTACCGGCGAAGTGCTGTTGTCCTATCTGCCCGAGGACCCTGCGGAATTGATCGAATATCTACCGGACACTTTAAAAAGTTATATAAATCAACTGCTTGGCGAAGACGATGAGGGTGGTAATGCGCCAGAGCAGCCACCGCCAAACGCCGCGGACGGCGAACGCCAGAGCCTGCTGTATCGAAGGTTCGATACTTACGATATTACCGTCAACAGGGCTCCGGTTACCCCTGAAAACGCGTGACCACACAGCGCTGCTCAACCATGGACCAAGCCATTAAATTGGAGGCCGGCGACGACCGGTTACGCGAAGAGTGTGGTGTATTCGGTGTATTCGGCAATGGCGATGCCGGCGCTTTGACCGCACTTGGCCTGCATGCATTGCAGCATCGCGGGCAGGAAGCCGTCGGCATTGTCACTTGCGATGGCAAACACTTTCATTCTGAACGCCATCTGGGTCTGGTCGGTGACCACTTCACCGACCCCGCCACCGTTGGCCGGCTCATCGGCAACAGCGCCATTGGCCATGTGCGCTATTCGACCAGGGGCAACAATTCCATGCGCAATGTACAACCGCTTTTCGCCGATCTGGCGACCGGCGGTTTTGCGGTCTGCCACAATGGGAACCTGACCAACGCCCTCACATTACGCGAAGCCCTTGTGCACGAGGGCTCGATTTTCCAGTCGACTTCCGATTCCGAAGTCATCCTTCATCTGGTGGCCCGGTCACGCAAAAGCCGGTTTGTCGACCGCTTCGTCGATGGTCTTCGTCAGCTTGAAGGTGCCTATTCCCTTGTTGGCATCACCAACAAAAAACTGATCGGCGCCCGCGACCCCTTAGGAATCCGTCCTCTGGTTCTAGGCGATTTGAATGGAGCACCGATCCTGGCCTCGGAAAGCTGCGCCCTGGATATCATCGGCGCAAAATATGTGCGCGAGATCGCCAATGGCGAAATTATCATCATTTCCGAAGACGGAATCGAGAGCCACTTTCCTTTCCCAAAAGTCGCGGCCCGACCGTGCATTTTCGAATTTATCTATTTCTCCCGCCCGGACAGCATTGTCGGTGGGCGCAGCGTTTATGAAATCCGCAAGAAAGTCGGCGCGCAGCTGGCGGATGAACTTTGCCCCGACGCCGATATCGTGGTGCCAGTACCCGATTCAGGCGTACCCGCGGCGCTGGGATTTTCGCAAAAATCCGGCATCCCGTTTGATTATGGTCTGATCCGCAATCACTATGTCGGGCGGACGTTTATTGAACCGACTCAGGAAATTCGGGCACTGGGCGTGCGCCTCAAACATTCGGCCAACCGGGCGGCGGTGGACGGCAAGCGCGTTGTCCTTATCGATGACAGCCTGGTGCGCGGCACAACGTCGATGAAAATTGTTGCGATGATTTATGAGGCCGGGGCGCGTGAGGTTCATATGCGCATCGCCAGCCCACCGATTACCCATTCGGACTATTACGGCATCGATACCCCGGACCCTGACAAACTGCTGGCCGCCAATCATACGCTTGATCAGATGCGTCAGCTAATCGGTGCGGACAGCCTCGCCTTCCTCAGCCTCAAAGGGCTTTACAGCGCCATGGGAATTGAAAACCGAAACCCCGCAGCGCCGCAATTCACCGATCATTGTTTCACCGGAGACTATCCAACGCCGCTCACCGACCTGAACCAGGACAGCGGCGCCCAGCAATTGTCG
>QILX01000371.1 GCA_003232175.1 Hyphomicrobiales bacterium
TGGTGAGGTGATCATCGCCACGAATCACTTGAGTGACCCCCATGTCGTGGTCGTCGACGACCACCGCCAGCATGTAGGTCGGCGTGCCGTCGGAGCGCAGCAGAATAAGATCATCGAGTTGTTCGTTGCCAAAAACAATATCGCCCTGAACCGCATCGCGGATCACGGTTTTTCCGGTTTCAGGGCTTTTGAGGCGAATGGCGGGGGCGACGCCGGTGGGTGCATCGGCGGGGGGGCGATCCCGCCAGCGGCCATCATAGCCCGGGGTGCGCTTTTCAGCGCGCGCCAATGCCCGCATTTCAGCGAGCTCGTCGGCACTTGCGTAACAGCGATAGGCATTGCCGGAAGAAAGCAGTAATTCTGCGACTTCGCGGTGCCGGTCCGCGCGGGTGTGTTGAAAGACGATGTCACCGTCATGATCAAGGCCCAGCCAGCGAAGGCCCTCAATGATGGCGGAAATCGCGTCATCACTCGATCGGGTTCGGTCGGTGTCTTCGATGCGCAGGTGCATTTCGCCGCCATTTGCCTGGGCGTACAGCCAGTTAAATAGGGCCGTACGAGCGCCACCGATGTGGAGAAAACCGGTTGGAGAGGGCGCAAAACGAGTAATTGTTTTTTCGGGCATATCTGTCTGATCTGATAATTAAGACTATTTGCCAGTTCCGTGTAGCATAGCGAACCATGACTGTCAGCGAACCTGGAAGCGGCAGAAGCTTGGCACGACCGCGCACGAATTGGATGTCGCCAGCGGACATTATTACCGTCAGTCTGGTCCATCTGGCCAACCGGTTTAATGCCGAACAGGATCGGTGGTTTTTGTGGTCACCTGTAGTGCTGGGCGCTGGCATTGGCACTTATTTTTACCTGGGCCAGGAACCTGACTGGTGGCCGGTGGTATTGCCCCTGGTGGTGGGGTTCAGTATCGCTTTTTGGGTTGGCTCGGCGCGGGCGCTGGCCTTCGCCTTGTTCGTGGCGATCGGCATCGCCGGGTTGGGTATGACGGTTGCAAAGCTCAGGACAAATTGGGTTGCCGCACCAAAACTTGAGAAAAATCTAGGGCCAGTCGTGGTGGAGGGCTGGGTAGATACGCTTGAGCAAAGAGGTTCAGGACGTATTGCTGCAAAGATCTCCGTAATACGGATTGAAAAACTGGCGGTGGAAGACACCCCTGCAAGGGTGCAATTGACGTTTTCGCGCGGGCTGGCGCCTGCCAGAGTCGGTGGTGCGATCAGTGTTCTGGCAAAGCTTCGCCCGCCACCTCGTCCGGTAGCCCCTGGTGCCTACGATTTTGGCCGCAGGGCTTGGTTCCGGCAGATCGGCGGTTACGGATTTGCGATTGCCAGACCCGGCATAGTGGCTGAAAACCAAACCGGAAGCAGGCCATGGGGAGCCGAAGCGGGGGCCTGGATTGGTGGCATTCGCGTCGCGATAGCTGCAAGAGTTATGGAAGTTGTAGGTGAAAATGGCGGCCCGGTCGCAGCCGCGCTGCTGACCGGCTTAAGGGGCGGAATTCCCAAATCGGACCTGAGCGCCATTCGTGACGCTGGTCTTGCTCACCTTCTGGCGATTTCAGGGCTGCATATGGCCTTGATGTCTGGAGCGGCATTTTGGGTCGTGCGGATTCTGATTGCCTCGGTCCCGTGGCTGGCCCTTCGTGTGGTGGGCAAAAAATGGGCCGCGGGCGTTGGAATTCTTACAGCTTTTGTCTATTTTTTTCTAGCCGGCGGCTCCGTTGCCACCGAACGGGCCTTTATCATGGTTGCGGTTGCGCTTATCGCTGTCATGGTGGACCGACCGGTTATTTCCTTGAGGAATGTATCGCTTGCCGCCCTCATCATATTGCTATGGAAACCGGAAAACCTGATTGAAGCCGGGTTTCAGATGTCCTTTGCCGCCGTTGTTGCGCTGACGGCATTTTATGAACAGGTAACACGCTTAAAAAGAAAGAATGACGGAGAATTCTCCGATTTCGCCTCGAAAAATATCACCGGCGTGGTTCTTAAGACCCTGGCCGGCATCGCGGCAACCACCCTGGTCGCCAGCCTGGCAACCGGTCCCCTTGCTGCGTTCCAATTTAACCGGGTTGCGGTATTCGGGCTTGTTTCAAACTTGGTAGCGGTTCCCCTTGTTGGTTTTATCGTGATGCCCTTGGGGCTTTTGGCGCTGGTGCTGATGCCCCTTGGCCTTGACGGACCGGCGCTTACGCTCATGGGCATGGGGACCTCGGCACTCGTCGATATTGCAAGGTCTGTAGCGGAATGGCCCGGCGCTGCGGCGCTGGTGTCGAGCCCCCCTTCCTTGGTCATTCCAATTCTGGCTTTTGGCGGTCTTTGGTTATGCTTGTGGGTCAGATCCTGGAGGTATTGGGGTCTTGTGCCCATCGGGTTTGCCTTCTGGCTGGCGGGACAGAACCAGATGCCTGACATTTATGTCGATGAGCAGGGGCGGCGCATTGCCATAAAAACCGCAAACGGCCAACTTATTTTGTCCAAGGATCGCGGCGCCCGATATGCCGCATCGCAATGGCTGCGCCGCAATGCCGACCCACGGGATATTAAAACCGCGACCAGGGACGGCAGCGGCAGCGATCCTCTCGATTGTGACCCAAGAGCCTGCATCGCTTCGCTTACCGACACATCAGGACGCAACTACGTTTTTGCCTATATCCGTCACGCCGCCGCAATATCAGAGGATTGCCGCCGGGCGGATATCGTGGTTGCCCAGATCCCGCTTTACAACCGTTGTGTCGGACCTGCCATTGTCATAGATCGCTTCGACCTCAGTGCCCTGGGCGCCCATGCCATTGGTCTTGGGGACCAAGGGCCGCAAGTGACTTCAGTCGCTGCCATGATTGGGTCACGCCCCTGGAGCAGAAAACTTCCCTCCTGGGCCAATCGTGATCGCAAACCGCCACAGATACGACGATAGATCCCTACCTTGACTTAATTCAGTGCTTCAATAACGGCGCAACAAACCCACAAGCCGGCCTTGAACTTTCACCCGGTCGGGACCAAAAATCCGCGTTTCATAAGCAGGGTTTGCAGCTTCAAGAGCAATCGAATCCCCGCGCCGGCGCAGCCGCTTCAATGTGGCCTCTTCGTCGTCGACCAAGGCCACGACAATATCGCCCGAAGTCGCGCTATCGGTCCGTTTCAAAACCACGGTATCCCCATCCAGAATGCCAGCTTCGATCATTGAATCGCCTTTGACCTCAAGGGCATAATGTTCTCCCGACGAAGCAATCTCCGGCGGCACGGCAATGGAATGGGAATGGTCCTGAATGGCTGAAATCGGCGTGCCAGCGGCAATCCGTCCCATGATCGGTACCATAATCGACCCCTGAGCTTCTTCAACTGGCTCGGCCAGCCTAGGAGTGGCGCGGCCAAGACTGCCTTCGATCACACTAGGCGAGAATTTGCCTCTCGGCCGCAAACCCGGCGCTACGGCATCGGGAAGGCGAATAATTTCCAGGGCCCGCGCCCGATGGGGCAACCGGCGAATAAACCCGCGTTCTTCCAAAGCGGTAATCAACCGGTGGATACCGGATTTGGACCGCAGGTCGAGGGCGTCTTTCATTTCATCGAAGGACGGCGGAATGCCGGACTCTTTCATCCGTTCATGGATGAAGGCCAGAAGGTCATATTGTTTTTGCGTCAACATCAGCTGTTCCCCGTGCGGTCGAGAGAATCGTACAAAGCAAGAACATTAGTACATGTTCCTTTTGTGTTCCGCAAGGGGTTAGGGTAAAGTTTAAGCTGCTTGGGCGGTTGAGGTGTTAATTTGCCTGTCCGGGAATTTTATGCGGTGCATCTGTTACGGCTATAGTTTGTCAGGCATCTTCCTCAGGCACTTTGATCAGGGCACCGCGCCCGCGTAACCAGGGGTGGATGTCCACGGCCCGCTGAAGCGCTTTTTGTCCCTGTTCGAACCGGCCCAGGAGCATGAGAATTTGCGCCTTGCCGGCGAGAGCACCAAAATGCCGGGGTTCAAACTTCAAGACCTGTTCGATATCAGCCAGCGAATCTTCGTATTTCTCCTGCAAGTAACGCAGTGTGGCGCGCTGGTTCCAACCTTCTGCAAATTGCGGTGCAACAACCACCAATTCATCGAGAATTTCTACAGCACCAGCAAAATCATAGGCTGATCGGCGTTTCAGCGCCTGGTCAAGCAGGTTTTGCGCCTGGCTGTTGGGGGCATGCATCCAATACATCCAGATGGCATTTTCCAGCGACCGGGCCTCAGTCCGGCTTTTAGACCGCCCCAGAGCTGCAAACAGTGCGTCGCCTTTTTCGGCCCTGAGTGCCGTGGTTTCATTTTCCGAAGCAGCCGTGGGTGCCGGTAAATACGAAAATGCCAGCACAACGGCGAAAACCAACGCGGATACAGCTAATTTAGTCCGCCCGGCATCAGTATTCATATCTAGAGCCCTCACCTTGGATCTCCAATCCAATAGACAGCAATCGAATTGAGAAATGTTTTGGCATGATTGCCGCAACCTTTACGCCAACACCGCACCTTATCAGACATGGCGAAATTGGTTCCGTCCAGGCAAATAGTTGTGAAAATACCGCCGGTAGTCATGGAAACACAAAAAGTGAAACTTTGGGAATATTCCGTTTATGTAGATTTTGCGCTGGCCAGAATTATTCGCCAGTGCGGACTATGGTCGCTGCATCCAACGGATGACAATCATGGCCGGTAAAGTCCACGCCAGCCCGGCGACGACGTAATATCCAAAACGAAGGGTCTCGGGCAGTCTTGCCATTACCGGATCACCCAGGGCGACAGCGAACACGGCATAAACCATCACGAAGACAAGCAGGAATACTGTTCCGATAAATTTTCGGGTGCTTTGGGTCATTGATCTGACGCTGTAACGTGGGTTATGCCCTCCATGGCGGGGGCCGGTGGCAGGGACCTTTGCGTAAATATCCGGTCCGACGGCCAAGGGGAAGGCAAATGTTTGTAAAAAAACTCAGTGACCGATCGGCGCAGCGGCTTCATCGGTGGCTGGGCGTCATGGCTATGCTGATTGTCGCCATAGTGCTTTT
>QILX01000181.1 GCA_003232175.1 Hyphomicrobiales bacterium
AGCAGGCGCATTTTTTTCTCCGAATATAAATCTGGTGGGAACATGAGATTTAGCAGCTTGCAGGCTTGTTATCCTAGTGAAAAACGAAGGTGGAATATTTGATTGTTGTCAAATGCGAAACACAGTTTGAAGCCGTGATCTGACCCTTTATCACCCTTTCGCTGGCCACTGGAGCCCGGCTCATCTATGTGAAAGGCACAATGGTCGGCCGAAATACAATTCGTCAGGCTGCGCAACCGGGGGAGAGGACGCGGAGGAAGGCCATGAGTGGATTAAAAATGCCGGCGCCGGACAAAAAGATCTTGTCGCGGCGCGATGACATCATCGACGCCCTTGAAACCATCGTTTCGAGTGAAGGCGTCATCAGTCATGAAATTGAAATGCGGCCTTACGAATCCGACGGACTGACCGCATATCGTCAATTGCCCATGGTCGTCGTTCTGCCCGAAACCACCGAGCAGGTGGCCGGAATTTTACGGTATTGCCACAAGCACGGCGTTAAAGTTGTGCCCCGCGGGGCCGGAACATCGCTTTCCGGCGGCGCCCTGCCGCTCTCCGATGGCGTTTTGCTCGGCATGGCGCGGTTTAACCGCATTTTGGAAATCGACACCCAGAACCGTTATGTCGTCGCCCAGCCCGGGGTCACTAATCTGGGTATTTCCGATGCCGTTGAGGGGGAGGGGTTTTATTATGCGCCCGACCCATCCAGCCAGATCGCCTGCACCATCGGCGGCAATGTCGCCGAAAATTCCGGCGGCGTGCATTCGCTGAAATACGGCCTTACGACCAATAATTTGCTCGGGGTCGAACTGGTGCTCATCAATGGCGATATCGTGCGTCTTGGCGGCAACCATCTTGATGCCGAGGGTTATGACCTGCTTGGCCTGGTGACCGGCTCCGAGGGCCTTTTGGGCGTGGTCACCGAAGTGACGGTACGCATTTTGCGCAAGCCCGAGACTGCACGCGCGGTGCTGTTGGGCTTTCCATCCAGCACCGATGCGGGCAATTGCGTTGCCGCCATTATCTCCGCCGGCATCATCGCCGGCGGAATGGAAATGATGGACAGGCCTGCTATCAAGGCCGCCGAGGCGTTCGTGAATGCCGGTTACCCCCTGGACGTCGAAGCGTTGCTGATCGTCGAGCTTGACGGCCCCAAGGTCGAAGTCGACGAGCTTTTGGTCAGGGTCGAGAAAATCGCCCGCGACCACAATGCCGGCCATGTCCGGGTTTCAACTTCTGAGGAAGAACGCAATGTCTTCTGGGCCGGGCGCAAAGCCGCCTTTCCCGCCATTGGCCGCCTGTCGCCGGATTATTATTGCATGGACGGCACCATCCCCCGTCACCAGTTGCCTAAAGTTCTGGAGCGCATGGCTGAAATGTCCAACCGCTTTGGGCTAAAAGTCGCCAATGTTTTCCATGCCGGTGATGGCAATCTGCATCCTCTCATTCTTTACGACGCCGGTGTTGACGGCGAGTTGGAGACGGCGGAGGAATTTGGCGCGGAAATCCTCAAGCTCTGCGTTGAGGTTGGCGGCGTACTGACCGGTGAGCACGGTGTGGGCGTGGAAAAGCGCGACCTCATGGGCGAGATGTTCTCCGAGGAGGATCTGGCCCAGCAGCAGCGGGTCAAATGCGCCTTTGATGCCCGCAACCTGCTCAATCCGGGCAAAATGTTTCCACAATTGCGCCGCTGCGCCGAATTGGGCCGTATGCACGTTCATAGCGGACAGATCCCGTTTCCAGACATTCCGAGGTTTTGAACGTGACAACGACACTCAAGCCGGAAAAACCACAAGACGTTCTGGACGTGGTGGCTTGGGCGGCATCGGAGCACAAACCGCTTGAGATCGTTGGCGGCGGCACCAAGTCCGGGGTCGGACGCGCCGTGCAGGCCGAATATACCCTGGACCTTTCAGGACTCACCGGTATCAGCCTTTACGAACCGCAAGAACTTGTCCTGACCGCCGCTGCCGGCACGCCGCTGGCCGAAATCCGGGAGGCGCTGGCCGAAAACGGCCAGGAGCTGGCATTCGAGCCACCTGACCTGAGCCGGTTTTTCGGGCTTGAGGACGATGCAAAGCCAACCATCGGAGGCATGATTGCCGCCAATCAGTCCGGTCCCCGCCGCATCCGCGCCGGCGCCGCACGCGATCACTTTTTGGGCCTTAGAATGGTGACCGGCAGGGGCCAGGCGATATTTTCCGGCGGGCGGGTGATCAAGAACGTCACCGGTTATGATCTGTGCAAGGGGCTTGCCGGCTCGTGGGGAACACTGGGGGTTTTCACCGAGGTCACGTTGAAGGTACTGCCTGCCGGCGAGGCCGCCAGCACGGTGTTGATTTTCGGCCTTGACGGGGAAACCGCTGCCACCGCGATGTCGGCGGCCCTGGGATCGACCGCTGAAATCTCCGCCGCCGCCCATATCCTGCCCGCAGCGGCGGCGCGCTCTAAAACCACTCTGGTCAAGAACTCAGGCACCAGCGTCACCGCCATTCGTATCGAGGGCTTCCCCACATCAGTCAAGGCCCGGCTATCCACCTTGGAAACCTTGTTGGAAACCCATGGCGAGCTTTCAGTGATCAAGGAAGAAGCGTCTTGCGCCCTTTGGATTGAAATCCGCGATGGATCGCTTCTGCCGCCGCTGCCCAGGCCCCCCAAGAAGGGCAAGGGCATGGCCAAGCCCGCCGATGAAACGGTGATCTGGCGCATTTCCACCACACCCACCGCCGGGCATCGGGTTGTTGAGGCCGTCAGCACGGAAATGGGCGCCGATGCCATCTATGACTGGGGGGGCGGGTTGATCTGGCTGGTGCAACCGCTGATGGGAAATGGTAATGCGGCGGCGATCCGGACGGTTCTGGAAACTACCGGTGGTCATGCCACGCTCTATCGAGGGCCGCAGTCGCTGCGCGCCGCCATAGATGTGTTTCAACCCCAGCCCGGACCCCTTGCGGCCCTCACCAGGCGCCTCAAGGCCGCGTTCGACCCCCACGGTGTGCTTAATCCAAATCGAATGTATGGCGGGGTGTAACGATCATGAAAACCCAATTTACACCGGAGCAGCTTAAAGACCCCGGAATTGCCCACGCCAATCAGATTTTACGCAAATGCGTCCATTGCGGGTTCTGCAACGCCACCTGCCCGACCTATGGCCTGCTTGGCGACGAACTTGACGGCCCCCGTGGCCGCATCTACCTGATCAAGGACATGCTGGAGAATAATCGTCCGGCGACCGAGGAGGTGGTGCGCCATATTGATCGCTGCCTCTCGTGTCTTTCGTGCATGTCCACCTGCCCCTCCGGCGTCAACTACATGCACCTGGTCGATCACGCCCGGGTTCATATCGAAAAGACTTATAAACGCACCGGACAGGACGCTTTTCTGCGCGACTGGCTTCTTCCCCGCCCGGCCCTCTTTCGCATCGCCCTGCTGCCCGCGCGCATAATGCGCCCCTTCCTCGGTCTGGTTCGCCATATTCCATCGATGGAGCGTGTATCGTCATTGCTGGCCCTGGCGCCGAAAGGCCGGCTGCCCAGGGCTGAGTTTTCCTCTCCGGCATCTTTGAAGGGCGAGGGTTTCCGTGCCGGCCGGGTGGTGGTCATGCGCGGCTGCGCCCAGACGGTTTTGCGCCCGCAGATCAACGATGCAACCATACGTATTCTCCGCCGGCTGGGTTACGAGGTCGTTCTAACGGCAAAAGAAGGGTGCTGCGGCTCCCTCACCCACCATTTGGGGCGCGAGGACGAGGCGCTCAAGTCGGCCCGGCGAAATATTGATGCCTGGCTGGCAGAGGCGGATCGGACCGGCCTGGACGCCATCATCATCAATGCCTCGGGCTGCGGTACCACCGTCAAGGACTATGCTCATATGTTGAAAGATGACGCCGGTTATACCGGCAAGGCCCAAAGAGTGGCGGCCTTGGCCGATATCGGCCCCATGGCGATAAAACCGGGCCTGACCGTCGCCTATCACGCCGCCTGTTCCCTGACCCACGGCCAGCGCATCCGTACCCAGCCCAAGGATCTGCTCAAAAAAGCTGGTTTTGTGGTCAGGGACGTGCCTCAGGGTCATCTTTGCTGCGGTTCGGCGGGCACCTACAATATCCTGCAACCGAAAATCGCCCGGGTTTTGCTTCAGAACAAAGTCCGCAATATCGAAACCACGGCGCCTGATGTGATCGCCACCGGCAATATCGGCTGCATTACCCAGATCGGCACCGGCACCAAAATCCCCATTGTCCACACGGTGGAACTGCTCGACTGGGCCATGGGCGGCGACAGGCCCAAGGAGCTTGCCGGTGTTGAATTGCCGGAAGAAGCGGAGGCGGAGGACATTACCGGGCTGCAAGATCCCACCCCCGCCGATGACAAAAAAACACCTCGCGCGGTCGAGCTGGCCTGATCACACCTCGAGAAGACGCCGATGTCGGCGCTGGGAAAACCAAAAATTGAGTAATGTGGAGAGAGATTGTGACCAAGACTATTGAACACGTGGAAATCACCGGGGCCATGGCGCCAGGATTTGAACGGGTCCTTTCGAAAGATGCGGTGGCCTTTGTTGCCGGCCTGGTGCGTAAATTCCGCCCCCAGCGCGACCGCCTGCTGGCGGCACGCACCGCACGGGCGAAAACCTTCGAAGATGGCACGCTGCCTGATTTTCTGCCCCACACCCGGAATATCCGTAATGGAAGCTGGAAAGTCGCCGCCATCCCCGAAGATCTCAACGATCGCCGGGTCGAAATCACCGGTCCGGTGGACCGCAAGATGGTGGTCAATGCGCTCAATTCCGGCGCCAGGGTGTTCATGGGCGATTTCGAGGATGCCTCCTCGCCGACCTGGGAGAACATGATCGACGGCCAGCTCAATATGATCCGTCGCTGGGAGGGCAGTCTCGACTTCACCGATACCTCGCGGGGAAAAACCTACACCGTTACCGCCAAGCCGGCGGTGCTGATGATCCGCCCGCGCGGCTGGCATCTTTCCGAGGCCCATATTCTGGTCGACGGCGAGCCGGCTGTCGGCGGCCTGGTCGATTTTGGATTTTATGTCTTCCACAACGCCAAGGCCGCCATGGCGCATGGCTCTGGAGCTTATTTTTACCTGCCCAAACTGGAAAGCCATCTTGAGGCGCGGTTGTGGAACGATGTTTTTGTCTATGCCCAGGAAGTTCTGGGAATTCCCAACGGATCGTTCAAGGCCACCGTCCTCATCGAAACCCTGCCCGCCGCCTTTGAGATGGATGAAATCCTTTATGAACTGAAGGATCACATTGTCGGGCTCAATTGCGGGCGTTGGGACTACATTTTCTCATTCATCAAGACCTTGAAAAACAATCCGGACACTCTGCTGCCCGATCGCGCCCAGGTGGGCATGGGCGATGCTTTTCTGGATGCCTATTCGCGGCTTCTGATCAAGACCTGTCACAGCCGCGGCGCCTTTGCCATGGGTGGCATGGCTGCTGCCATCCCCAATCGTCGCGACGAGGCCGCCAACGCCATAGCCTTCGACAATGTCCGGACCGACAAAACCCGCGAGGCCAAAAACGGCCATGACGGCACCTGGGTGGCTCATCCCGATCTGGTGCCGGTTGCCATGGAGATCTTTGACAAGCTGATGCCGGGGCCCAACCAGCTCGACAAAGTTAGCGAGGATGTGGACATCGGCCAGGCCGAATTGCTCAAAGTCCATGACGGGACAAAGACCGAGGCCGGCTTGCGGGCAAATATCCGCGTCGGGGTGCAATATCTTGAAGCCTGGCTGCGGGGACGCGGCGCTGTGCCGCTCTACAATCTCATGGAAGATGCCGCGACGGCGGAAATTTCCCGGGCCCAGATCTGGCAATGGCTGAAATTCAGCGCTGTGCTGGAAGATGGCCAGAAAGTGACCGAAGAGTTATTCAACCGCTGTTTCGGTGAAGAAATGGACCGGGTGCGCGATGAGATCGGCGATGAAGCTTTTGATGGCGGACGCTTTGACGAAGCGATCGAAATATTCAAGGAGATGACGACGGCGGTGGAATTTGAAACCTTCCTGACCATCCCCGCCTATGAACGCATCAAGTAAGGGGCGCGAATATTTAGATCAATCCGCTTTGTCGGGCAGGGGATGTCCGGGCATCAGCTCATAAGGATGCTCCCAGCCTTTCAGCGCCTTGATGCGCGTCAGCCAGGCGCCAATGGCCGGGTAATCATCCCACGACACACCAAACTCGTCGGGCCAGAACAGATAGCCGCACATCGAGATGTCAGCAATCGTCGGCCGGTTACCAACGGCAAAATCCACGTCGACAAGATGGGTATCGAGCACCTTGAGCGCCGATTTGGCCCGCCCGGCGAGAAATTTGGTCACCTCGGTTTCGCCGGTTTTGGCGAACTGCAACAGGAAACGCAAAGTGCCGATATAGCTGGACAGCTTGTGATTGTCCCACAAGATCCATCTTAGGATCTCGTAGCCCTCAGGGCTGCTGCGGGCGCCGAACTGGCCATGTTTGTCGGTCAGATAATGCAGTATGGCGCCTGATTGGCTCAGCACCATGTCCCCGTCGGTCAGGACCGGCACCTCGCCCATTTCATTGAGTTCGCGATAGGTATTGGCCCGGGCCTCGCCATTGAAAAAATCAACAAAAACCGGCTCCCAATCGACACCGCATAAATTGAGCATCAGCGCCACTTTGTAGGCGTTGCCGGTTTGGGCGAAACAGGTTAGCTGGACGGTTGCCATGGTAATTCCTAATAATGCGGACCCGCCAGGCCCATTGTAACGCGACAAACGGATTATTAGCACATCGTCCCTAAATTCCAGAACCACGTGTGTGGGGATGGTATATTGAGCGGGGCGACATAACCATGAGTAATCGGCGGCAAAAACAGGTTTTCAGTATCGTTTCAAACCACCGCACCGATGTGCCCGCGCGCGGCTCTGGGGACGACATTGCTGAGCATCGCCACCGTGAAATCATGGCCGCGGTTGGCCGTCTTCAGGGCGTCTCCGGCGCCGCGGCGGACGGCCCGACAGCTCAAGAGGCCGCCGAGGTCAAGAAGCAGATGGATGACTACCGTGCCAGCATGGAGCAGATGCTCAAGCTGAAATCCGAACTTGATCAGATCAACGGTGCCATCGCCGAGACCAAAAAGGAGATTGCCGGCCTGCATCAGTCAGGTGTGTCCACTGAAAATGTGTCCCACGTCACCGACGAACTCGACGAAGTTGTGGCGGGTACCGAGAGCGCCACCGAGGCCATACTGAGCGCCGCCGAGGAAATAGATCACAATGCCAATGAGCTTTCCGCCAGCCTGAAGAAGAACCAGAACCAGGAACAGGCGCAGGAGATACGAGAACAGGTTATCAATATTTTCGAAGCCTGCAACTTTCAGGATGTCACCGGTCAGCGCATCAACAAGGTCGTCAACACGTTGAAATATGTCGAAGAGCGGGTCAGCACCATGATGGAAATCTGGGGCGGGCTGGATGCGTTCGACAACATCAAGGGCGCGCCGCTGACCAATCCGGCGGGCGATCACGAATTGCTGCATGGCCCGGGAAATACCGAAGAAGATCCCACCCGCGCCTCACAGGACGATATCGACGCCCTGTTCGACTAAAACGGCAAATCGCCCACGCCTTGCTGGCGCCAAGTCAATCGGTTAGAACCCGCCGCACCAAAGGTTGTGCAATACTGTGCCGCCCCACAAATTGCCGGGCGGCGGGAGCCCGGCCAACCCTACCGGCTGGAGCAATGGTCAAATCGGCTAAAACATTCCGCCCAAAGGCGGCCAACCCGCGCGGGTTGGTGGATATCTCCGGCGATCCGTTGCGCGCTGCAAACGCCATGTTTGTCGCCATCGCCTCGGTTTTCGAGATCCATGGTTTTGAGCCGCTTGCAACACCGGCGCTGGAGTTTTCAGACGCGCTGGGCAAGTTCCTTCCCGATGAAGACCGGCCCAATGCAGGGGTCTTCTCGCTGCAGGACGACGATGAGCGCTGGATGTCATTGCGATACGATCTGACGGCGCCGCTGGCCCGTTACGTGGCGCAGAATTTTGACGCCCTGCCCAAGCCGTTTCGCCGCTACCAGATGGGACCGGTGTGGCGCAACGAAAAGCCCGGCCCCGGCCGCACCCGCGAATTTCTGCAGATCGACGCCGATACGGTTGGCGCGCAAGGGGTCGCCGCTGATGCTGAAATGGCCATGCTGGCGGCGGACTGCCTGGAGGCCATCGGCATCGACCGGGGCGACTACGTCATCAAGGTGAACAACCGCAAACTGATGGATGGCGTGCTGGAAAAACTCGATCTTGCCGGCGAGGATCACGACGCGAACCGCCAGCGCCTGATCGTGATGCGGGCCATCGACAAACTTGACCGTCTGGGAGCCGAAGGCGTTGCGCTTTTACTGGGGGCGGGGCGTAAAGACCGTTCCGGTGATTTTACCAAGGGCGCCGGTCTGGCGGATACCCAGATCGCCACGGTGATGGATTTTGTCGGTGCCGGCGGCGGTGCAAGGAAGCAGGTCCTGACCCGGCTGGAGGCGGCCATATCGGGCACCATGGCCGGCGACGAGGGCCTGGGCGAGCTTTCGCAGATCGATAGCTTGATCAAATCGGCGGGTTATGGCCAAGACCGCATTTGTTTTGACCCCTCGGTGGTGCGGGGTCTGGAATATTACACCGGCCCGGTGCTTGAGGCCGAGCTGACATTTACCACGGAGGACAAAACCGGGGCGGAAACGCGCTTTGGTTCGGTCGGCGGTGGTGGCCGGTATGACGGCCTGGTCAGGCGGTTTCGCGGCCAGGACGTGCCGGCAACCGGATTTTCGATCGGTGTCAGCCGGCTTTATTCGGCCCTTGAATATCTTGGCCGTCACCAGAAAACCAATACCCCGGGCCCGGTGGTGGTTCTGGTCATGGACAAGGACCAGCTTCCCGCCTATCAGGCGATGGC
>QILX01000074.1 GCA_003232175.1 Hyphomicrobiales bacterium
CACCGGTGATCTTACCGCTGCGACCGGGCAGGAGCCCCATGATCGACAGCGCCGCCATCGATTTACCGCAACCGCTCTCGCCGACGATGCCTAAAGTTTTTCCCGGCAGGACGCGGAAGCTCAGGTCCTCCACGGCGCGGACAATTCCATTGTCGGTGTCAAGGTAGGTTTTGAGGCTGCGGACCTCAAGCAGCGGTTCGGTGCTGGATCCTTCCATCGCACCTGCCATCACGAATATGGATCAACGGCATCGCGGATGCCATCACCGACAAAATTGAACAACAGGGACGCCACCACCAGAAAAACCGCAGGCGCCAGCAGCCACGGGTAAAAGCTCAAAACCTCAAGCTTTTGAGATTGTTGCAGCAGCAGGCCCCAGCTGATGGTCGGCGGCTTAACCCCCAGCCCAAAAAAGCTCAAGGTGCTTTCAAAAATGATCACCACCGGGATACCGAGGGTCGCGGTGACCAGAAGATGCGGCAGAACGCTGGGAATGAGGTGCTTGCGTATGACCCAGAACGTGCCGGCGCCGGCGGCCTGGGAGGCCAGGACAAACTCCGTTTCCCGCAAGACCAGAACCAGCCCCCTCACCTCTCGGGCCAGCCCCGGCCACTGAATAAAACCGTAGATGACAACGATGGAGGCCAGGACATAGATCGAGGGCAGTTGCGGGGGCACGGCGGCGGCCAGGGCCAGCCACAATGGTATGGGCGGGAACAACCGGAAGACCTCGATGACCCTTTGCACCGCCATATCGACAAATCCGCCGATATAGCCTGAAAGTGCCCCGACCAGCGCCCCGAGCACAATCATCAGGGCCACGCCCACCAGACCGATCGTCAATGTGACGCGCGAGCCATAGATGATGCGCGAGAGCATATCCCGCCCTCGCAAGTCAGTGCCCAGAAGATAGATCGTGCCCTCCTCGGTGCCAAACAGATGGCGGTTAAACTTCACGCCCAAAAACGTGTATTCGTCGCCTTCGACAAATAAGACAATTTGGTCACGCTTTTCGAGGTTTTCCTCATAAACGAAGGTGAGTGTTTTTGGGTCGCGTTTGCCTTCAAGCCGGTAGACAAACGGGCGCAAGTGAAAATTCCCCTCGGCGTCGAAAAACCGCACCGCTTGCGGCGGCGTGGTCAGATACAGCGAGTTGCCTTTTTGGGGGGCATAAGGGGAGACAAACCCGGCGAACACCATGACGACATAAAACAAGCCCAGAATAATAAGCGAGCCAAGGGCGACACGATTGCGGCAGAAACGGCGTATCATCAACTGCCGCAGGGAAAGATGCTGTCGTTTATCCGCAACAGCCCCTGCGATACCCACAACAGGGCCTGCAGTAGCGTTCTTAAGGATCGATGCCGTTGGTTTTTTTGTTTCCCCTGCCATTGATCCTGCCCTTATTCCAGGCGAATACGGGGGTCGGACCAGGCCAGGGCAAGGTCGGCCAGCAGGTTGCCCACCAGCACGAACACCGCCAGGATCAGCAAAATGGCGCCGGCCACAAACATGTCCTGACCCAGCAGCGCGCGCAAGAACAGCGGCCCCAAGGTTGGCAGGTTAAGAACAACAGATACGATTATGACATTAGAAAACAGATCAGGAATAATCATGCTCAAGCGGCTGATCAGCGGGTTGATGGCGACACGGGCGCCATGTTTTAGAACCACGGTGCGCTCGGAAAGGCCCTTGGCGCGGGCCGTGGCGATATATGGCTGATTTAGAACATCTATCAGACTGCCGCGCATGATCCGCATGGTGCCGGCCATGCCCGCCAGGGTGAGCACGGCAACCGGGAACCACAACTTTCCAGCCATGTCCACAAGGCGGTCGATCGACCAGGGGGCATCGCGGAATTCAGGTGAATAAAGACCGCCAACCTGATCGGCGTCAAATATGAACACCGCCGCGAACACGTAAAGCAATGAGGTCAGGAACGGCGGCACCGCCAGACCGATAAAACCAATAAATGTGAATGTATAATCGGCGATGCCGTATCGATGGGTCGCCGAATAAATACCGATGGCAATCGCAAGCCCCCAGGCGGTGACCAGCGAAATTCCACCCAGCAGAATGGTAAACAGGAACCCATCCACGATGAGCGCTGACACCTGGGCCCCTTCAAACATGACCGAAATGCCGAAGTCACCCACCACGATGCCGGAGAGCCAATTCCAGTACCGCGTCAGGAAAGGATCGTTCAGGCCGTATTGTTCGCGAAGGAGTTCGGCGCGGGCCAGACTGCCTGAATCGCCCACCGCCGCCATCTGGGCAATTTTGGTGGTTACGAAGTCGCCGGGCGGCAGTTGAATAATGGTGAAGCTGATGAACGAGATAACCAGGAACATCGGCACCAAACCCACCAGCCGGCGCAAGAAATAGTTTAGCACAAATCAAGCCTTTCGCTTAATGCGCGGGGTATGATGATCAATATCATGGCTGGGTAAGCGCAGTCGATTGAATTGCTTAAATTCAACCCCCCCATTTCGCATCAGGACAGATCCGATCTTCGTTGGGTCATCGTGGCGGCCGCTGCCGCCACGATGATTTTTTAAATGTTACTTCTTGAAGTAGATCTGCTCTGGACGCATCGGACCTTCGAGCAGTCCGAATGACACATCACGCATGGCTTCTTTAGGCATGTTGCCAAGATTGGAGTTGTAGATAAACGCCCGGCGGTAGAAGCCGACATAAATGTTGAAGGCGTTTTCTGTCATGATCTTGTTGGCACGCTTCATTTCCTTGACACGGGTGTCGTAATCCATGCCGCGGGCCGCCAGAAGGATATCGCTGAACTCTTTGTATTCAGGACTGAACGGCGCCTCACTGGCTTTTTGATGCCAGAACGGGAAGCCTTTCGATACCGGCACCCAGTCCTCAAGCTTGGCAAGAGGAGCGGTTGAACCCCAGATATCGAACACATGCAGGTCCCAGTCCAGGGTCTGACGGCGTTCGAAAATCAGGTCCTGCTGCTGGTTGTTCATCACCAGTCCGATGCCGATGCTGGCGGGAATGGTCTCGACGAGGAATTCGGTGATCGGCACGTAAAGATCGTGGTTCGCCACATCCATGACCAGCTGGATATTGGTCCCGTCGGCATATTCACGGATGCCATCGCCGTCACCGTCCTTGAAACCCGCTTCATCCAGCAAGGCGTTGGCCCGGTCAATATCAAGTGTGGCAAACAGCTTACCGGTCTCGGCATCGTAATATGGAGAATTCGGGCTGAAGGAGAAGGCTGTCGGGTCGAGCAGATCCAGGAAGAACTGACGATTGATCGAGTCGCGATCTATCGCCAGCGACATGGCCTGCCGGAACTTGGTGTTACGCATGAGATTGCGTTTGTTGTCGTCGACATTGTCGTAGTTCATGTAGATGGCCATGCCCGGCGTGTTGTTGAACCAACCAATTTCCAGATCGCGGCCCTCTTTTTCCTTCAGGAACAAGGGCAGATGCTGATTGCCAACCCAGGTGCCGTCATAGTCGAATTGACCGGAGATATTACCAAGGGCAACCGACTGACGGTCAGGAACAATGTTGTTCTCGACATAGTCGGCGTAAGGCAGCTGATTGCCCGCGGTATCGACCTTCCAATAATACGGATTACGCACCAGACGGATTAGCGTGTTGTCGGCGCTGATGGATTCCATGCTCCAGGCCCCTACCGAAACATCGTTGCGGCCAGACCACCAGGGCGCCCATTTGTTGATGTCATCATAGCTGGCTTCGGAATTGTATTTCGGATGAAACTTGGCGAGCTTATGTTTTGGCCAGGCAAAGGTATCCTCGACCGCGGCGAGGGATTGCAGGGCGTATTTAAACGCAAACGGATAGGTCAGCTTGATTGTGTACTTGTCCAGCTGCTCGAATTTGGGCGCAACTCCAGGCGCGACGAACAGGGCGGAATGAATCGGCACGGAGGTTTTTGGATCTTCCATGATGTCCTGCCAGAAGAAGGCGACATCGTCGGCGCTGAACGGCTCGCCATCGGACCAGCGAATGCCCTGACGGATATTGATGGTGAGTTCCTTGCCGTCGTCACTGAAGGTCCAGGACTCGGCCAGATTGGGCTTGGGCGCGGCGGCGCTGGGGTCCGGGAATGCAAAGGACACCAACCCTTCACGGGTCATGTTGACGAACAATACAGGGAACAGCAGCGCTGATCCTCGGCTCAATGTTCCGCCATATTTGCCGACCTCGTCCAGAGGCTCGACGACAAGCGGGTTATTCGGCAACCGCTCCGCCAGGGGCGGCAGTTTGCCGGCCTTCACCATGTCTTCGAGCATGGGCGCCTGTTGGGCCATCGCCCCAAAACTGACCGCCACCATGCACGCGGCCAATGACAATCCTAAAACTCTTCTTTTCACGACAAAATTCCTCCCTGGTTCCGAGTGTTGTTCCACTTCACTATTGTCGGATTTTAGACTAATGGTCTGACAGGGTTTTGGCAAGAAAATGTTACCAGCCGCTTTGAAACGAAAAAATTCAGCCCCTAAATATCGTTGTTTTCGCCGGTTTTTTAGGGATTATTGTGGAAAACAATAATTTGTCAGCCAATTTTGGTATCAACAGTCGGATCAAAAACGACCTCCGCCGTCCCCACCATTTCAACACCCGCTGACATCAAGGCCCCCGCTGCTGGCTGACCGATCAGCTCAACCGCGCTCTGCCCGCGAACCGCCGTGGTGATAAACAGGGTTTGGAGCCGGCTACCACCAAAGGTGCAGGCGGTGACAAGGCGCGCCGGAACGGCGATCCTTGCCAGCTCGGTGCCGTCGGGCGCCAGGCGCACCACGGCGCCGCCGCCATAAAGCGCCGTCCATACCCCGTCTTGGGCATCGACGCTCAGGCCGTCGAATATCCCCAGCGCCCGGTCCTGCTGCGCCAATACGCGCCTTGCGCCAAGCGTGCCGGCGGCCAGATCGCAGTCATATGCCCAGATGGTGTTGATGTGGGAATCGGTGACATACATGATGCGCCCATCGGTGCTCCAGCCAAGCCCGTTGGGCGCCACCGGATCGTCGA
>QILX01000340.1 GCA_003232175.1 Hyphomicrobiales bacterium
GCCTTAAACACCGGTGCCTTTGTGCTGCACGGCCTGTTCTTGCGCCACATCGATTTGGGCCGGTGATTCTGTCGCTGCTGCCGGTATCGATAATTGCGTCTCGTCGACGATGTGAATGATATCGGGGGCCATATGGTCACTGGCTCCTTCTGACCGCAGGTAGGCGCGGAAGTCTTCTGCCGTAACTTTCGCCGAATTCGGTACAATTTGAAGCGTAACTTTTAGCCGAAATCCCATTATTTCATCAGCAACCAATTCGATATTGGCGTATGCAGCCGATGGCCAAGCGGCGTAAAGTACCTTCAATTCGGCCAGATCCAGATTTAGACCACCGTGAATTGCATGGCCCGGTTTTGATATTGCGCTAGGGATAAAACGTCGTTTCGATTTCCGGGCAACAAGGCCGGCGGCAACAAATCCGTCGGCGTCCTGAAGCACTGAAAAAAGCCCACCATTTCCGCCGACCGCTGCTGAAGGGGTCATGGGGCTGCGAACAAAGAGTTCGGCGACACCGGGGGCATCGTCCGCCCGTGGTGGTGCCAAATGGGTTTCAAGAAGCGGCGGAGGCCGTGTGCTGGATGGAGATATTCTGATATTGGGCACCGAAATCTGGCCTGTTGCGGTACGTATTTCCGCGTGCAGCGCCAAATCGTTGAGGTTCAGGATATCAAGGATTGGCAAAGATGTTGTCTGCGGCATTGAAGCGTGGGACGACGCCACGGCCAGATCACGTAGGATACCCAGGCACTGCGGTAAGGGTGTTTCCGCGTCTTGCGCGGCCAAAGCCGTCAAAACCGGTTCCTCCAGCCGCGCCGGGATGGCGCTGAATGCGGATTTGGCCTCGGTCAGGGTCCTGATGTATTGGCCAAGATCAAATGCGCGGTGAAACATTAGGCATCCGCCACACAAAAGCCAGGTGATGAAAAACGAGCCGACCGAAGCGTAGGTCGATAGCGCGAAAGGGCACAAAATCGTTGCGCCGTCTCCAATATCCGCCGCATCGACAATACCAAGCCCTGTCGCTTTGAGCTCATTGTGGGAGCGCGCCATGGCCCAGCTACCATCGACCTTTGTCGCAGGCCAGGTCACGACAACGACGTCACTGGCGTCCGATTGATCCGGCTTGCCGGTCATCTTCACCGGGGTTATGCAATCGTGTTTGATCCGCTGCTGTGCATCGAATGCAAAAGCGCCAAGAGGTACGATACCATCGGGCACGTTTCTGCCGATCGCCAGCAAGAATCTGACCGAAGGCAATTTTGACGCCACTTCTCGAAGAGACTCCAGCCGATCCTGGTCCTGGCCGGCGGGTGCCGCCCACGATAAAATCGCCCTTGGAGCGACTGGACCAAGGGCCCGCTGCAATTCGCGCCGGCCCCAGTGTGGTGGCAGGAGGCACACCACGAGTCCGGCCCTTGCCGCTGCTAAAATTGCTACCGGAGCTTCGACAATCTGGGGCAATTGAATAGCGATCAGATCGCCGGCCTCTAGGCCCAGCTGGTCAAAAACCTGTCCGAGGCGCTCGACGGCAAACAAAACTTCTTCAGTATTTAGCGCCACGGGTTTGCCTTGGGCGAAACTCTCCCGGTCCGGCGCATCGATCAAAGACAGAGATTTTGGTGACGCCTGTGCATTTCGGATGAGAAAATCATGCAGACAACCTTCCCCCCAGAACCCCGCGGATTCGTAAGTCTTGATCCGCTTGGGCGTTGTAAGTTTCAGGCCCATGGTTTCAAATGTGCCGGTTCAGGTAAAAATTCAGCCAGCGCAATGTCAGTCTCGCGATCATTTGCCGGCTTCGGTGGACCACCAGGTGTCGAGTTTGTATCCATCAAGAGATTGCACCTTGGGGTAGGACACATCGGAGCGGCGCGCCACCCATTGAGCCGGCCAGTGGAAAAGCGGAATGAAATACCGGCCTGATATCAATATCCGGTCCAGCGCGCGGGTCGCATCAACAAATTCCTCCCGGGTCCGGGCCGAAAGCATCGCCTTGATCATCGCATCGGTTGCGGGGTCCTTGATACCGGGATAATTGCGCGTCCCATCGGTATCGGCGGCGCTTACACTCCAGTAGAAGTTTTGCTCGTTGCCGGGGGACAGCGAGGCGTACCAAAACTGTTCGACCATATCAAAATCATATTTTTGCCGCCGTTCCTGATATTGAGCGCTATCGACCTGGCGGACGGTAATATCGATCCCCGCAAGGGTCTTCAGGGTCTTGGCATAGGTGAGGGCATAACGTTCCTGGCGCTTTTGGGCCACCAGGATTTCGAATGCGAACGGCTTGCCGGTATTCACATTGCTCATTGTGCCATTTTTGATCTTCCAGCCAGCTTCGGCAAAAAGCGCGATGGCTTTCCGGCGCACAGACCGGTCGCGGCCTGATCCATCGGTTTTTGTCAGTCGGTATTTTCCGTCCATGACATCGGCGTCGACGGAACGCGCGAACGGTTCCAGTAATTGACGTTCCCCGGCGCTGGCCACTACTCCAAGCGCGGAAAGCTCAGACCTTTGGAAATAGCTTTCGGTGCGCCTGTATAGGCCGTGAAAAAGATTGGTGTTGGCCCATTCGAAATCGAACAATTCTATCAGCGCCTGGCGAACCCTTTTGTCGGTAAAAATCTCACGCCGGGTATTGAAGGCCAGGGCCAGCATGCCGGTTGGCGTTTTCTGCTCGAAGGTCTCCAGTAAAACCCGGCCATCCTTGACCGCCGGGAAATCGTAGCCTGTTGACCAGTTTGTCGGGTCCCATTCCTGCTGAAAATCGAACAGGCCCTTTGTGAAGGCAACATTGCGTGTGCCGTTATCGCGATAATATTCGTAGACCAGCTCATCGAAGTTGAAGCGCCCGCGGTTTGCCGGCAGATCAGCTCCCCACCAGTTGGGGTCGCGTTTAAAGGTGATGGACTTTCCAGGCTTGACCTCGGCGACCATATATGGGCCCGAACCCACGGGAATTTCGAGACTGGACGCTTCGAAATCGCGTTTTTCGTAAATGTGTTTTGGCAGGATGGGCATCAGTGCCAGAATAAGCGGCAATTCACGGTCGCCTTGGGGACCAAATATGAATTTCACCGTCAATTTGTCCGGGGTCTGGACGCTTGCGACTTTTGAATAGGCCGACCGGTGGTTGGGGCGGCCCTTGGTTTTCAGGATTTCCCATGAGAAAACGACGTCCGCGGCAGTAATAGGCTGGCCATCGGAGAAACGCGCAGCGGGGTTGAGGCGGAATGTAGCCCAGGACCTGTCATCTGGTGTTTCAATGGACTTGGCGACACGGGCGTACATGGTGAAGGGTTCGCTGTAATTCCGGTCGAGCAGGTTCTCAAAAACATTGCTGCGGATCGACGATGGGGCCCGGCCTTTGATAATGAAGGGGTTGAGGCTGTCGAAGGAACCCAGATTGGCAAATGTCATTCGCCCGCCCTTGGGGGCATCTGGGTTGGCGTGAGGGTAGGAGGTAAAGTCCGCCGGCAGGGCCGGGTCACCCAGCATGGCGATGCCATGACGCGGTTGCGCGACGGCCTGCCCGATAGTGGCGAGCCCGAAGAACGCCGCCGCAAGTCCAGTTAATACCAGTTTCCGGCGTCCGGTTACTCTAGGCCGAACAGTTAGCGCACTTGACCGTTTGAGCCACATCCGCCAAAACCTCTCTATGCTAGAATGTCCGCTTGGCGTGCGTCACCTGCTCCACGCATCTCATCCTGAAAGGCGATACCAGCGCGGACTTAAATCAGGCATCGCTGACTTTATGCGATTCGGCGATTGTCAGCCATGTCTTGGCCGTTTTTAAGGCTGTAAGCTGATGCCATAATTCGCGACCCGGTGTCACACAACCCTTGATGAGCCGAAGCTCAGTTAAAAACTAAATGAAAGTATCATACATGACAAAGAACGTTAAGTATTGGGTGGCTGCTGGATTGATTGCGCTGTTGTCCACAGCCGGAACTGCCGGTGCCCAGCAAACGCAACCTTCGCAGCCCCTGGCGGGCGTAAAGGTCCTGCAGAGCAAGTGGGTCAAGGTTTGTGGCCCCAAGGCCCCTGGCCAGATGTGCATGACGACCATCGACGCATTCATGGATATTGAAGGGGCTAAACGGCCATTGTGGCTGGCAACGGCGGCGGTGCGCGATATTGCCGACACAAATACCAAAACTATATTGTTTCGGGTGCCGCTGCAGGTCAACCTGAAGGAGGGTATGCTAATTCGAATCGACGACGGCAATGTCAGCCGGGTGGAATACCAGTTTTGCCAGGATGTCGGTTGCTGGGTCGTGATTCCTGCCAACGAACAACTGATTTCAAATTTTATCAAAGGAAAAAAGGCGGTTCTGCAATTTTCCGATATGCGTGGTAAAACCCATCAAGTTGAAGTCACCCTGGCTGGATTTACCAAGGCGTATCAAGGCAAGCCAAGCAAACTCCTCCCCAACCCGGGCACGGTCCAGGCTCCGGCGAGAACATCGAAAAAGGGCGATGCTCCAGGCTAAACCAAGTCGCTTTTTGCTTTAAGATTTACAAACTAATTGCGCCGGTCAGTTCGCCTGATGGTCTCGAACGGCATAATTTCCATCGTTCAGTTTGACGAATATTTCGTCCACTTGGGGGTGGCGGACCGGCTTGCCGGAATGATCTGGAATTAAGTTTTGCTCTGAAACATAGGCAAGATATTCGGTATCGGCGTTTTCCGCCAACAGATGGTAGAACGGCTGATCTTTGGCGGGGCGTACCTCCTCGGGTATGGCCTGCCACCATTCTTCGGTATTTGAAAACGTCGGATCGACATCGAAAATTATCCCCCGGAACGGATAAATCCGATGGTGGACAACCTGGCCAATGCCGAATTTTGCGTATCGCGTGTCGACCATGGGAACCTAGA
>QILX01000358.1 GCA_003232175.1 Hyphomicrobiales bacterium
AAGGGTGAGCCCAAGCGCTGTCTTGATGTGGCACAACGCCTGCACCCCACATGCAAATCGCCCGCCAGAGGCAAATCTATACCGCGCCCGGGTGAAAACAGGATCAACGCCATATCTAAGAATTTGAAGCTAAACGTAAGTATTTATTGGTAATAACCAGGTGTTAAAGCTGGATTTGGGGATCGCTACCGCCTGGCTGGCCCTGATTGCCTATGCCATTCTTCTAGCTGGCAACGTTATGTCCGGGCTTTAGCGGCTGATGAAATTCCAGCGGCAATACCCACCGACCGAGGCGGGACAAAACGAACCGGGGCGCCGGCCATGCCGGCCAGGCGCCCCGTTTCCCCCAAACTTTATTCAGGCCGTGAACTACCAGAAATTGTATCGCAAACCGACGCGGATCTCGTGAGCCGCCATATTTTTGGATTCGATCTCCGGCACGATGCTGCCATCGCTGCCGTTGACCGTGGTGGTGGCATCGCCGAAGTTAATGTAGCGGTAACCGCCGTCGATGGCCCATTGGTCAGTCAGATCGTAGCTCGTTCCGGCCATGAGCGCCCAGGCGACGCTGGTTCGGGCGTCGCCTCTGGTCTTAAATCCACTCGACACCACTTCTGAATCGCTCATGCGGTTGTAGGCAAAACCCACACCAGCGCCGACATAAGGGGTAAATCCACCGAATTTGCCGATGTCATAATAGACGTTGAGCAGGCCAACGGTGCTTCTGATCTGATATTTCTGCCCAAGGCTGCCGGCAACGCTCAGATCGGGAATGCCTTCCACCTCAAACCTGCTGCGGCGCTCGATTGTGGCATCGACGCGCCAATTTGCCGTGATCTGGTGACCAAGACCGACACCGCAGGCCCAACTGTCCTCAATCGTAATGCGGCCACCGTTCTTTTGCACAAAATGCATGCGAACCGACCCGACCATCAGGTCCGGAGTTTGATTGAACGCATAGGCGCAATCGACCCGGGCGTAATAGGCCGACGGATAATATTCGACGACCGGCTCTTCAATGATGTATTCTTGTTCGATCAGTTTTTCGGCGGCGCGGGCGGTGTTGACGCTCGCGATCGTAGCAGCCGCGGCAATGGCGGCTAGTGCAACTCTATTGGACATATTACCCTCTTTTGCCGATGCGATTCCGCTACAGCGACTCTATTGACCTCGCCATCTTGTTGCCATCGGAGTTAACATGAGTTTAACCCTAACCAATTCTTGAAAGTAACACTGAATTTTCAATATAACGCAGAATAGTCGAATCTTAAACTCTCATTAATTTTCATTTATATTCTGTTAACACCTGAATGCACGAAAATACACCTTGAAACGATACCCGCCAATCAACCCATCCCCTAAATTTGCGAATGTCTGCCATGATCAAATCCCAGCGTGACAAATTCAATATCCCCGCCGATATCGCCTACCTGAATTGCGCCTATATGGGGCCCCTGAGCCACAAGGTCGCCGCCGCCGGGGCGCGCGGCATCGCCGGAAAATCCCAACCATGGACAACCGGACCGAAGGATTTTTTTACCGACAGCGAACGGGCCCGGGCGCTGTTTGCACAAACAATCGGCGCCACCGCGAACGACATCGCCATCGTGCCGTCGGCCTCCTACGGCATCGCCGTGGCAACACAAAACCTCACCCTGGGCCCTGGCCAGACGGTGATTGGCCTTGAGGACCAGTTTCCATCGAACGTCTATGGCTGGATCGAAATGGCCAGGGCCGGCGGCGGCGCGCTCCAGCTGATCAGACGCGCCGATGCTTTGGGGGCGGGCGGCCACATGGACTGGACGGCCGCGGTCCTGAACACCATTGACGATAAAACCGCCATAGTCGCCCTGCCCCATTGCCACTGGACCGACGGCAGCCGCCTTGACCTTGTCGCCATCGGCGCCAGGGCCCGGGAACACGGCGCCGCCCTGGTGCTCGACATCACCCAATCAGGAGGTGTCATGCCCATCGACATAGTGCGGATCGACCCGGATTTTCTGGTATGCGCCGCTTATAAATGGCTGCTGGGGCCGTATACGCTGGGCTTCCTTTATGCCGCACCCCGGCATCATTCGGGCCGCCCGATCGAATATAACTGGATCACCCGGAAATCGTCGGATGATTTCGCCAATCTGGTAAAATACCGCGACGATTATCATCCCGGCGCCCGGCGCTTTGACATGGGCGAGCGCTCTGCATTCCAACTGATGCCGATGGCCGTCGCGGCGCTGGAGCAGTGCCTGGACTGGGGCGTGGCAGAGATCGCGCAAACCCTGGCGGCCCGAACCCGGGATGTCGCGGCGCGTGCCGGAGCCCTTGGTTTTGCATCCGCCCCTGAAGACTGCCGTGCGGGACATTTCCTTGGTCTGGACCTTGCCGGCGCCGATCCTGTCGTCTTGCTTGCCGCCTGCACGGCGGCAAATGTTCATGTGTCGATGCGCGGGTCATCCATGCGGGTGACGCCGCACCTATATAATACCGACACAGATGTCGACCGCTTTATCGACGTCCTGGCCAGAACCGCTTGACCGGCCCCGTAAATGCCGCGGGAAACGGGCGGCCGCTTGCCGACTGGGCCTCCCTTGCGGCGCTGGTGGTGTGCTGGGGGTCGGCCTTTGCCTTTACCAAGGTGGCGCTGGAAACCATTTCGCCGATCTGGACGGTGTCTTTGCGTATCCTGGTCGCCATCGTGGTCCTGCTGCCGATTTTTATCGCCACCGGGCAGCGCCTGCCCAGGGATGGCAAATTCTGGGCCTGGATGCTGGTGGTGGCGCTGATCGGGACCACCTTACCCTTCTACTTCATTGCCTGGGGCACCCAATATGTCGATACAGGTGTTGTCGGCGTGCTTATCGGCACGGTGCCGCTCTTTACCATCGCCATGGCCCATTTCACAATTCCAGGCGAGCGCGCCAGCCTGGTGAAAGTGCTTGGTTTTTTCACCGGGTTTGCCGGACTGATCATTCTCGTCAGCCAGGGGGGCGGCATTGAGCTGACCGGGGAGGATGCGGTTTTCCTTGGCCAGATCGCAATTGTCGCAGGCGCGCTGTGTTATGCGTTTCAGGGCATATGCGCCAAGCTCATGCCGCCGGCCACGGCGTGGCAGAAATCCATGGCCGGACAGATCATCTCTCTGGTGCCGGCCCTGGCATTGTCGTTCTGGAGCGGCACGGAAGGGGTTGCCAATGCAAACCTCTCCTCGCTGCTGGGGGTGATCGGCCTGGGCACATTGTCCACTGCTGTGGCCGGTGTCATCATGTTTCGCCTTATCACCAGCGCAGGCCCCAGCTTTACTTCGCTGACCAGTTATTTGATCCCGGTTTTCAGCCTGGCGCTTGGCGCCCTTATGTTTGGCGAGCAGATTGGCGCCTATACCCTTGCCGGCCTGGTGCTGATCCTTGGCGGCATCGCGATCTCGGAATTGTGGACCCGGCGGCGCGCCCCGCCCAATCCACCCTCGCCCCTGAGTTGAGGGATCTGTCGTTTGCAGTCGGAACCGGCCAAGAGTCTTTTCGCTGATTTTAGAAAGTCTGTGCCATCCCACTCCCCCACCCGGCCACCCCATAGATTGTATCCTGGGGGTGGCCGGGTGGGGGAGCGGGATGGCACAGACTTGAATCAACGAAAAAGAGCGTGGCCGGGTGGGGGAGTGGGATGGCACAGACTTAACTTAAATCAACGAAAAGACTCTCCGGGCCGGTGCCGACTGCACATACAATGTGAATGCCACGCCGCGCATGTCGCATATCTTCAAGACGGCGGCGGCGCGGTCCCTTATGCCTCCATACCGCACCTGCCCTTCACGACTGCGCCGGAGACACAGCATGAAACTCAAATACACAATTCTTTACGTCGAAAACGTCAAGGAAAGCCTTGATTTCTATCAGGTGGCCTTTGGCCTGAAAGCCAAAATGCTGCATGAAAGCGGCGACTATGGCGAGCTGGATACCGGCACCACGGCGCTGGCGTTTTCCTCCCGCGCCCTGATGACGCAATTGGGCAAATCGCCAGCGCGTGCCGATGCCGCCGCTCCGGTATTTGAAATCGCCTTTGAAACCGATGACGTCGCCGGTGCGCTGGAAAAGGCCCTTGGCGCGGGCGCCAGGCCGGTGCAGGAGGTGCAGGACATGCCCTGGGGCCAGACCACCGCCTATGTGGCGGACAAAGATGGATATCTGGTGGAAATCTGCTCCCCGGTCAGGGGTTAGCCATAACCGGGATTTCGCAGCTGGCTGACCAGTTCGGCGGCGTTCCGCAGATTTGAAGGGCTGATGTTCAGCCAGCGGCGAAACTCCCGGCACATATGGGCCTGGTCGGAAAAGCCGTGGATCGCAGCATGCTCGGCAAGACTGGTTTGGCTCGACAGCGCACGGGCTGATTTTCGAACCCGCGCCAGCAGCAGCCAGAATGACGGCGGCCGGCCGGTCTCGCGCATCGCCAGCCTTTGCAGAGCCCTATGGCTCACACCGAGGTGTCCCGCCGCCTCCGCAACGCTTGCAACACCGTCGGCGAGGCAGGCTTGCGCTTCATGCGCTGATGGCGAGCGACGGCAGAACCGGTCAATAAGGCAGCTCGTGTCCTTCTCGTCGAGATGCCGGTTCTGAACCGATCTCAACAAGCCGTTGATGTCAATACGCACCCAGGGTTTGAGACGATACCCCTTAAGGATGTCCCCCGCCCCCAGCGCGGCAATTTTTGTGCGGTCCGCCAGGGCTGAAACGAACCAGCGCGGGGGCTGGCCCGGCGCCGTCCACATGATGAGATCGCGGCAGCCGTCGGGGATCACAATCGCATCGACGTCCGTCGGGCTATCGGTTCGCCAGGTTGCAAGAACGGCATCGCTCATCGGATTGGCTTTCGCTTGAT
>QILX01000178.1 GCA_003232175.1 Hyphomicrobiales bacterium
TCATCCGTAAACCGTATTCCCTTACCCATATCCATCTCTCCTTGGTTCCAAAATTACCAAGCAAAGCGTCTACAAATCTAGGGGCACCTCAAACTTAGCAGAAACCAATTCAACAATGTATCCTTCTTCAGTTCCAGGTGACTAGAGCGTTTCCGTTTTTAACGGAAGCGCTCAGGCAACAAGCGCTGCCCGGCGTGAATGGGCCGCGCCCGTGCAGGCTCGGTGCATAGCACCGAAATAGCCGTGAGCGAAAATATCTAGAGTGATTCCGTTAAAAACGGAAATGCTCTAGAGGGATCAACGCCAATATATCGCCAAATTGAAGCGGCGAACCTCGTCAGCGGCGCATTGCAACGGCATAAATGGATACCGCCAGGGTAATGATCAACCCATAGATCAGCTGGGTGTAAAACCCCTGCACCCCCATGGCGACGATGCCCGCCTCCAGTGAACCGATGATAAATACGCCGATCAGGGTGCCATACATCGAGCCCCGCCCGCCAAAGACCGAGGTTCCTCCGATAAAGACTGCCGCGAGCGCCGGAAGCAGGAACCCCTCCCCGGTCGAGGGCCAGAAATAGGTCACCTCGGACAGAAGGAATATCGCCGAAAGCCCCGACATGGCCCCCATCAGCACATAACAGGTCATGCGGACGCGCATCGTACGAATGCCCATCATCCGCGCCGACGCCTCGTTATCGCCGACAAAAAGTACATGGGCGCCGAAAACATGGCGGCGGTAGATCAGGATCATTAAAACGGCGATGGCGGTAAACCAGACGAACTGCATCGGAATGCCGCCCCAGATGCGGCCGACCAAGATGGGATAAAGCGGCGAGCCGGTCAGCTCCACCAGCGCGATGCCCTTGCCCTGGGCCAGGACATTGACCATGCCGCGCCACAAAAACATCGTGCCGATGGTGGCGACAATCGAGGGAACGCCGATGCGGGTGATAATCAACCCGTTCAGCGCGCCGCAGGCCATGCCGACGACAATGCTCGCCACCATGGCCAGCGCCATGGAGTCCGAGGTGATAAACACGGTACCGAATGTCCAGGCGCTGACCCCCATGACCGAGGGAAACGACAGATCGATCTCACCAAGGGTGACGATGAAGGTCACCGCCAGGGCCAGAAGCCCCATATAGGGCAGGGTCGACATGAAGGAGCGGTAGATGTCAAAGCGCAGGTAGACATCGGGCGCCCCGATGATGAACACCGCATAAAGGGCGATGAAGATCAGGGTGATCGACAGATCGATCCGGTTGCGAAACAGCCCCGAAAACCGGCCGGCCCTGGGGTTTTCGCCCGCCTTGGCGGCAGCAGCGGATTTGCTCGCCGGCTCAGCCATGGGCGGGGGCCGCTTCCATCTGGCCAGTCTGGTGCAGGTTCACCATCATCTCGACAAGCTGGTCGCGGGAAATCTGGTCGCGGGTGAATTCACCCGCGATAATCCCGCGGTCGAGCACGATGAAACGGTCAGCGACGGCATAGACATGCAGGATATTGTGGTCGATCAGGATAACCGACTTGTTCTGATCGCGAATGCCGCGAACGAAATTGAGAACTTTTTCGGTCTCCTTCAGGCTCAGCCCCATGGTCGGCTCGTCGAGGATGATGAGGTCGGCTTCGAAATAGAGCGCCCGGGCAATGGCCACGCCCTGCTTTTCGCCCCCCGAAAGCCCCTTGACCTCGCTCTCGATGGTGATCGCCCTTGAGGTGAAGCCCATGCGGGTGCGCATCAGCTTTTCGGCTTCGCGGCGCTGGCGGGCGATATCCATGAAACCGAAGCGGTTGGTGATCTCGCGGCCGGCAAAGACATTGCGCCAGATTTCCTGCTGGTCGGCCAGCGCCCGCTCCTGATAGACAGTCTCGATACCGCGGCGGCGCGAGGCCTGTACCGAACTCATTTTCACCGCCTCGCCCTTGATCACCACCTGGCCGGAAGTTGGCGAATGCACCCCGGTGATGATTTTGATCAGGGTTGATTTTCCGGCGCCGTTGTCGCCGACCAGGGCGACGATTTCGCCGCGGGTCACCGATATCGAAACGCCGTTCAAAACATCGACACGGCCAAAAGACATATAGACGTCCTCAAGGCGTACTAGCTGGTCTTGTGTGGTCATGGTCCAACCCGAAAAGATGCCGGCGCCCGACATCATAGCAAAAAGGGCGCCGGCAATTGTTGTCAGCGAATGGCGTCCTTGGCCAGTTTGGCCACCGGACCGATATTGTCCTTGGTGATCAGGGCGGCGCCGGTATCGATGTTCATGCCGGCAAAGCCGAACTTGGACGAAAGGTAGAGCTGGACGATGGGCAGGTAGCCCTGAAGGAAGGGCTGCTGGTCGAGCACGATGGATATATAACCGGTCTCGATGCCCTGGGCGATGGGGGCAGAAAGGTCAAAGCCCGCGGCGCACAGGTCGCCCGGCGCCTTACCGGCAGCCTTGAGGTAGGACGGCAGGGTCGCAGTCAGCCCGCCATGGTCGGTGACCACCGCTTTGAGGTCCGGGTTGGCCGCCGCGAAGGCCGAAAAGGTCGGAATGCCCTGGACGGCATCCTTGTTGATGTTGTTGGCGATCTCCAGATATTTGACCTCGATACCGGCGGCTTCAAGCGCATCGATGGCGCCCTTGGTGCGCAGTCCCCGGGCTTCCTGTCCAAGCAGGCCCCAGACAAAGGCCTGGTCGCCCGACTTCAAACCGCATTGCCCGATCATCCCCTTGGCAAGGCTTTCCCCGGCGGAATAGTTCTTGGCGCCGACATAACCAAAGCCCGAGGCCTTGTTCTTGGCCTCATAGGTCGGCAGATCGACATTCTGGGTGGTGACGATAATCCCGGCGGCGCGGGCCTTGTCGATCAGCGGCCCCAGGGCAGCTTCACCGGGATGGCCCATCAGCGCGATGCCGTCCGGCCGGCGCGCAATGGCCTCGGAGAACTGGCGCACCATTTTTTCAGGGTTCCAGTCCGACCAGACATATTCGACCCTGCAGCCGGTATGCTTGGCGGCGAGGACGGCGCCATTGTAAACGATGGAGGCGAAGGATCCGCCTTCAGGCCCACCGGGGAAGAAGACGAATTTTTTGCCCTCGCACCCATCACTGGCCGCCTGGGCCGTCCCGGTCATGGCGATCCCCGCAACGAGAATTGCCGCTGCAATTACTGATTTCATTTTAAACACTCCTGCTGGATGTTGTCGGATTGATGTATTCTGCCCCCCCCGGGACCCGTTCAGACCCTGGGGGGCAGCAATTTTGGCTCAGCGAATGCCAGCGTTGATCAGGTCAACCAGGCCGTCAATGGTGTCCGTGCCGGCGCCGGTGTTCAGGGATAGGCCAGGCATTTTGTATTTTGCCGTCAGCATACATTGCTGTCAACGCCGGAGCAAAAGTACACCAGCAGCCCGGAAAGCCACAGCAAAACGCCTATATCGAGCGCTATAACCGCACGGTCCGGCACGAATGGCTGGATCAGAATATCTTTGAAACAATAGAGGGGGCTCAGGAACAGGCCACACAATGGCTCTGGACATACAACAATGATCGCTCCAACATGGACATCGGCGGGATTACCCCCCGCAATGAAACTGAAAATGGCCGCGTAGTTCTACAGGCGAACCCCATTAAATATGGGGGGATTACCGGGCCAACCGCAACTTAGCGCAACTTCTAAACTAGGCACAACTCGTTGTAGCATTCTGGAAAAGCCAGTCCAACCGTGCGGCGTACTATGGAAAACTATGGGTTTTGGTAATGATTTTGTTCAGTAATTTGCTTCAACAGCAAAATAAGTTCCGCATGGTCTCTCTCAGAAGTGTTTGAGATAGTGTCGTTTGTTAGACTTTTCATTGTTTCTGAATGTTCCGCGGGCCCTACCGTTCCGTATCCCATGTAGGTGGTCAGCATGTTTTCATGTGCAAAATTCTGAGACCAAACCTTGAGCGCTTTTGTGTCGCGCCGGCAGATTTAAAAGCCAAGCCGGGCCAGAGTGTTGCGGAAAGAATGGGGGTTGAAATATGGTAATCCGGCGGATTCAAATGCCATTCTGAATATATTTTCAACCGGCTGCACGGTTGACCATCGCTTGCAATCAAGCCCTTTGACTTCGAAACATTTGGTTGTGTTCTGCCCAACCAAAGTGCGCGGAAAAAGCGGGTGTTGTGGCCCGAAGAGTTGATCGTGCAGAAGGAAATCCACCCAGTCTTCAAATATCTGCTGAACCTTTGGCCCTACGGGGAAATACCAGGTCGTGAAGGTTTTGGCGTTTTTGGTGTTTACCTCTCTGGCATCAAAAAATATGCAGCCTTCGGCAAGGTTCACATGCTTCAGTTTCAAGGAAACTGTCGCCCCGACACGTGAGCCGGTCAGGAGCGTAAAGGCGATGAGCGCCCGATTGCGTTTTTCCGTTGGGGGCTGAAGTAATCCGCGTCTGAATAGGAAACCTTCGACCGGAAACCCGGCTGGTCTGCCAGCCAGATGAAAAAAGCTCTGACATGCAAAAGCGTTGCGGTGATCGTGCCGTCACTGAGCGGTTTTCCGGTACGCTGGTTTTTTTGCTTTGCAAGATGGCGCTTGAAGGCTTTGGCCTGTTCTATATGGAAATTGCGAAACGGGCGCCATTTAGTGGCAGCCCACTATCTCAAATCAGCAGTTTTGAAGTGGAGCGATACAAAAAGGTACGACGCAGCAGCAAGGCGGCCTTGGCGACGGTAAACCGTGAACTGGCTGTGATCTCCCACCTGTTCAACAAGGCTGTAGAATGGGGATGGCTGAAAGCCCTGCCCGCCAAAATCCGACGCTTCAAGGAGGAAAACACGAGGATCGTTTACCTCACGGAGCCCCAATTTATAGACCTTATTGAAGCCGCAACCCATGACCAGAACGAAAATGTCCATGCGTTTGTGATGGTTGGACTTCGAACCGGAATGCGGCATTCAGAAATTCTGGCGATTCGCCGAAATAATATTGATATCGACAGGTGCGTGATATGGATACCCAAGGCGAAATCGGGGGCACG